>JAUHXI010000206.1 GCA_030426875.1 bacterium | reverse complement strand
GTCAAAAATAATCATTTGAACACAAGCTTAAGGGAGGGGATACTCCTGTCCATTATGGTGAATATCGGGCTTATTTTTCAGCATTTACAAATTCTAACCTGGTGGGATGCAATCCTTATTTTATCCATTATCTTACTGATTGAATTCTACTTTATGAGTCGTAAATAGGCCAATTGTCTACTTTTTAGACATGGTGTTCAGCACGCATGTCTTCAACAGAGCATTTGATGAGATCTTGCAATATTTGCTGATTTACATCTGAAAGCTTTTTAAGATAAAGGCATGATTTTCCAGTTTTAAAGGTTCCCAATTTTTCTGTTAAATCCTTATACCTCTCAAAACCCGGCATGATGTAAAGGGTTAAATTTTGCTTCCGAGGCGAAAAGCCCACAATGGGCCAGTCACTCTCTTGACTGCTGCGTTTTGATTTATTGTGGTAACTGTCAAAGCCGATGATGCTAGCTCCCCACATTTTGGCGGGATGGCCCGTTATTTTCTCCATCATATCGCGTACAGCAAAGGCGTCTTTTCGTTTGTTTTCATCCTCTATTTGACTTAAAAAATCTGTCACACTGGCCTCATTTTGCTGTGTTTTTAGGGCTTTTGCCATGGTTAAAATTTAACGGATTTAAAGGTCATGCGCTGGCAGCATAGATCCGGGTTGAAGGATCACTTGGCGCAATAATGCTTCTTTTTTTGAAGCCGATTTTACCCACCATATTGCCATGAGTGACGTGATAACTAGGAAGGCGTCTGACACGATAAACATGATATTGAGCCGCATCCATCCATCAATAACCTCTGTATTTATTGATGTGTTGCCAACGCCTTGAACGACGAGTGCGTTGATTACAAAAAAAGCCCAAAAAGAAAACAATTCATCGTGATTTTCAATCTTAAATTCAGGCCTCAGTTCCTTTATTTTCTCTTGAGTTCCGTACCACATTTCTTTCATCATCACGTAGGGGAAGTATAAATTGGCAAAAGGAATAAAAAATCCCCATATGGCTGTGCTGCTCGTATGAGAAAGTCCTTTTGCACCGACATCTTGAGCATTTTTATAACCCCTCTTTATCCATGCCATCAATCCAATCATGGAAGTGAGCCCAAGGGCGATTTGAACAACCATAATGATAAGCTGCTGCAAGTCATTGATCATCACTTCTTGACGACTTATATCTGCCCCATTTTTAATCTCGTTGAGTAAGTTGTATGCCATAGAGCTTGAAATAATGGCAATGACACTCGTAATGAGAAGGACCCAAAAAATAAAAATGACAAATTTAGCGCGTCTAGAATTATCCTTAAGGCTCGTGGGGTTGATCTGATAGTTCATGGGGTGGATTGTGGGGTGTAATCTCTCACTTTTTATTGCCCTGGGCTTTGTTCAGTCAGTGTCTTCAGAAGCAAATCGAATTCAATACTGATACGGGGGTGGGTGCTATAGATTGATTTCATGTGCTTTAATAGTTCATCTTCATCAGAATTTCCTTCCATACTTTCCCTGAGCCATTCAACGATACCTTGACCCGATGCTAACATTAATTCTGAATCACTGATTAGTAATGCGAGGGCCCCCTTAATCTCCCCCGAAGGGTTGAGGGTGAGCAGTTGATTGAGCTCCAATTCAAGTGCTTCAAGGTCATCTTGTAATTCAATCGGGCTTAGGTCCTTAATCTGATCTGGGGCTAAGCTAGAATGAATGGTCTCAGATAAAACCGTCACATTCAAACTGCTAGACAGAATACTAGGATCTTCCTTGTCCTCTGCTAGCATGTCTAAATAACCTTCACGAGAGCGAACCCGTTCTTTTTCAATCGCCTGGGACAAATCCTCACTAAATCTAAAAAACGTATCAAAATTTTGACCAATGAGTCGATTCAAGCGCACCCCTTCTTCTAAATCATCTTCTTCATACTGCTCTTCTTCATAGTAAATCTTTGTCTCAGCCATGAGCCCTTCCAATTCCCTTAATGTGCTGGTGTAGTTGATGGCGATGTTCTCAAGTTCTGGCAAAAAAGGCTCAGCCGCATTGATTCTGTCAATGCTTTCTGTACAAGGTGTTACAAAATCCATGTTAAAAAGCTCTTCAGGAAAATCAGAGCTGGGTTGGTCTTGATACCACTTGTCATGATCTCCCGCATAAATTTGAACCGCCTGAGTTATTCCCCTCAAACAATCAACGTCATAGGTTTCCAATTTTTGCTGAGTTAAAATCATGTTCTCAAGCACAATTGACGTTTGGTCTTCCGCAAAAAATCGTTTGTAAATGTGGTAACCACCTCCCACTAGTAAGGCAATAGC
>JAUHXI010000028.1 GCA_030426875.1 bacterium | reverse complement strand
GTGGTACTGGTCACGGTTGTGCCTGTGTCCCAGTTGGTGAAGCTTGCGGTCACATAAACTTTTGCGCCCGTTTGGGCATTACTGTTGATATTGACTTGACTTCCAAACATAGAAGCAGGTCCACTCCCTCTATAAACGGTTAGACCGTTGGCTTTGTCTAGATTGCTTGAATGTTGACTAGCCCCTGAACTGCTACACCCTGATATCACACATGAGGTGATGTTTTTGGAGCTCCCATTACTAAAATTGGCTGAGGTGACCATCTGAACAACGCTTCCGGCTCTTGCAGTGCTGTTTGCTGGACTGGTTGCTACATAAGTCACGTCTCCAGCACTGGTCACTTGGGTTGCTTCTGGTTCAGAAGTCACTTCTGTTGTTTGAGCTTCTTTTGCTTCTTCATTTGCTGTGGCATTCAATTCAGTGTCTGAGTTTTCTTCCGTGGTATCAACTGTAGGCACTTCAACTGGGGTTGGAGCGGTTACTGATACTTGTGATCCGGTTCCCACCCGGCCTTCAACACCTTGATTGGCATTGACGATTTGGCCTGAGGTCACGTTGAAGCTGGCCGTTCCTTCGTTGATGAATTCAACGGTGAAACTTCCAAACAATTGAGAGCCGCTGTAGCCAGAGCCTTCAGGGTTGGCAGCGCCAAAGAATCGTACGGTGCTTCCTCCTGATAAGTTGCTACAGCCCCCAAAGCCGCTACAGCTGGCAGAAACCAGTCTTGCATTGTTGAGGCTAACGCTCACGTCGGCTCCATAAAGGGGCTCACTTTCGCTCACGTAGACATTAAAGGTTCCGGTTGAGCCTACTTCGTAGGATCCCGATCCCCCTGAGACACTGAAGGCAACGCTTCCGGCATCAGCATTACTGAGGATGAATGTGGCCATTCCCACCATAAAAAGCAGGCTGATGAAGCCTAGCATTACGCGGTGGAGTGCCTTGTTTATAGCGACTTTCGCATTCATTTTTGGTTTGGTTATTTTTTTCTAAATCTTCACATTCTATCATTTTTTGGTGTTAGATGCAAGAAGTTTTATGCTGAAAATTCTTTGATAGTTTGCTTTGTCCCTTTTTTATTGCGTTTTGAGTTAGAATCCTTGCTCAATGTATTGACTTATAATTTAAAATATAGTATAATATTATTAGTCCTAAAGTTTTACACATGAATTTAAAAAATCCTGTTCAAATTTCTGGAGAAAAAAATGGAAATATTCCATTGGATCGTAGCTTTTCTGCTGTGTTCCGGCGGGGTATTATGGTTCTTATTTTGGCTATTTTATTGGAATTCATGGGGCCTAATGGCTCACAAAATAATTCCATGGGCATGGCGAGTGTGGCAGAAAATGAGGTGGATATTGCCTCGGAGCTGCCGGTGGATTGATTTTTGTAGAGACGCAAAATCTTGCGTCTGTTTTATAACAAAAATTTGCAAAATCCTTAATAACATGATAATAATGAGTTAATGTTACCTTCAAGTTTTATTAATATTCCATAACAAATATAAAAATGGATCATGGTAAAAAAGGAGGTGCATTATGCCACCTGTCGGTTTTCTTTCTTTTAGTGGGTGGTTTGAACTGGGGCTTGCATGGCCTTGGAATGCTTTTGAAGACGAATTTAAATGTTGTCAATCTGTTGGTGGGCCGCTGGCCAACGGTGGAGGCGATTGTTTACTTGCTTGTGGGTGTGATGGCGCTTAAGGTCATCGTTTTTATGCTCATGGGACGAAAGTGTTGTGCCTGTGGGGGTTCTTGTGCGTGTGGTGCAGGTGAAAAGGGTGGTGAGTAGTTTTTTAAGCGCTAATAAAATTACCCTCACCCTTAAACAAAAAAGGTGAGGATTAATTCAAAGTCAGGCTGCCTGTAGGTTATTGGTTGTTTGCTGTCCCTTGAGAGCCCGGATAAAAGTGATGCATATGGGGTTTATTACTTCTGCGACTAGCTATTTCCGTACCAAGCCACATGGAGCCAGCTGAAATTATAATAAACCCATCTTCGTATGTATAGTCTAGGACAACTGAAGGTATTAAGGCAATTGTAGCTTCAATTAACCTTCTTATTGCCTTTGTTTCAAGGTTTAAATTGGCACTTTTTATGTCTGTAATTCTAACTCCTGCAATGCTAGAGTTTAAAAAAGTAAAACATAATAGTATAGCCAATAGGAGGTTGTGCGTTAAATATTCTATTGTTTCGTTATTGATTTTACTTGTTAAGAGTAGGCTGCAGATGCAAATTATACTTGAAAGTTTTATGCGTTCAATGTCTTCTTCATCTAGTGCTCTAAAGTTGAGTATTATTCCACTTCTGACTCTCTCAATAAAATCATTACAGTTGTTATTTTGAGGTTTTTCAGACACCCTAGGTTCCTCTGGATTGGAGGTCATTTTATTGATTTAAAAATTATTGCCGCAATTATAGCATATTATAAAAAATTATTTGTGTGATGGTTTTTGGGTTGGTTTTTATAAGAACGTGTCAGGGTTTACATCTGAAAAATCTTTAAAAGCTACAACTTTTTTTCAAAGTTAATGGTGTTTATTTTTATTTTAGGGCATCACCTCCCCACTCAAATAAACCTTAAACAAACCCGTATTGGCAAAAATGGTGACGGTTTTTTCAATCTCACCCAGTCCTAACCCCTCAGGGTAATAGTTGGGGTCGTAGTCCACTTCGAGTGGATAGGTTTCTTGTGGGGCTAAAATTACCGTTTCTTTAATAGAGGTTGTGCTGCAGCCGCACGACGTGAAGGCGTAATTGAGGACTAGATTTTCGGTGCCTTCATTTTTTAGTTCAAAATTAGCTGTCACTATTCCATCTGATTTACTGATGGTGCCAAAGTCAAATACTTGAGGGGTAGCCACTAAAAAAGCTCCAGTCACTTCAGTGTTTTCAGTCAATCCTGCCAGTCGATCCACCTGAGACCCCGTCTGGTCACTTGAGTCAATTAAAACAGGGTTTTCCGTGAAATAATTTTCTAGCAAATCCTCTTCATTGATCAGCTCAGAGCCATCTTCTTCTGGCACAACCCCAGCACTTCCCACTCTAAGGAAGTCAGTCATCTCAACCGTTGAGGTGTCATTTAATCTCACCTCATCTTGAAGGGCGGCAATTTCTTTTTGCAAGTCCTCAACTTGTTCCTCTGCCTCTGTTTGTGCTTGGGTGATTGTGGCCTCTAGGCTTAGATTTTTAGTCATCTGATAGGTGCCAAAAATGACACTTAGGATGAGGGTGCCACCAAAAATGAGGGTGAGGGATTGGTTTTTCATGGGGCTATTGGTGTTTCAATGGATAAGGGTTTGGGGTAATTTTTGAATGGAATGATTTGTGCCGGACGCAAGATTTCGCGTCCCTACGAGAAATCCGTGTAGATTTCTACATTCTCATGGGTCATGACCATTTTAGCAGGAAAATCCTTGTCTGAAACGTTTTCCTGTAGCAATTGCGACACTTTTTCTTTTTTTTCCTTTCCACGCACTAAAAACATCACCTTTTCGGCGGCAAAAATGGCTGGCATGGTGATGGTGAGTCGGTCCATTTTGTCTGGAGATTTGCTGCTGGTGGCTAGCTTTGTTTTTTCATTTAAGGCTTTTGACTTTGGAAAGAGTGAGGCGGTGTGTCCATCCTTACCCATGCCCAAAAGGACCAAGTCAAAGGGCCGATTACCTCTCGATTCCAAGAGTTGGTCGTATTCTTCGGCGGCTTCTTTGAGGGGTAGATCGGTATTGAAGCCGTGAAAGAATTTGATGGGACTGATTCTGGACAGGAGTGATTCCTCAATCATTCGAAAATTTGACTCCTGAGCATTTTGCGAGACATAGCGCTCATCCACCATAAAAAGTTCCACTTTATCCCATTCAATTTGCCCGCTTTTTGCCAGTTGTTCATAGATCAATTTTGGACTATTGCCGCCGCTTAGCGCCATCGAAACGGAGTCGTTTTCTTGCAATTTCCAGATCAAAAAATCTTCAATGGCTGTGGCGGTGTCGAGGGTGAAGTCCTCGCTGTTGTCGTAATTATAAATGTTGTGCATCGTGCCAATGGTTAAGGTCTAAATCAGTGAGTTTGTGTTGTTTTTTGGGCCCTTCAGAATTTGCATCATATAAAATCACTTTCTCTTTCTTTTTTTGGATGCAGTGGTTCACTTGGTCAATGAGATGCCAGGAGGCTAGGATTTCATCAATGGAAAGGAAGCTGATCTGACGTTCTAAAAAGGCATCGAGGATCAGATTGGCGTAGGGAGGTAGGCAGTCATCGCCCATGCAAGCGAGGGATTCTTCGTTGATGACTTCGCTGTATTGGGGGATTTCTTTTCCGATATCGTTGACGAGTTTGATTTCAATTTTTTCTTGAGGATAGAGTTCAATGATCAATTTATTGGCTTCAAAATCGGTGTGTTTGGCGTAGGCGGGTTTATTAAATTCGATGACGATGTAGGTGTGCTTGTGGGAGAGCTTTTTACCAGTTCGAATGTAGATGGGGACCTTATACCATTCTGTTAAGTCAATAAAAAGGCGCATTGCGGCGAAGGTGGGGGTGTTTGAATTATGGTTCACGCCGTCTTGCTCTCGATAGCCTCTGTATTGGCCGAGTATTACATCTTTACCTTTTTCTAAGCGCAGGGCCGAAATCACATCACCTTTTTCTCGTTGGATGCTGTTCACCTCTTGGTGAACTGGCATGGTCATGGTGAGTAGCGCTAAGATTTGTAAGAGATGAGATTGAATCATGTCTTTGATGATGCCGACGTTTTCAAAAAATCCGATGCGCTCATCCACACCAAGGGTTTCTAGAGCGCTGATTTGAATGTTGGAGATGGCCCCTCCTTTTAAAAGTAAATTGAGGATGGCGTTGTTGTAGCGGAGGGGGAAGATGCTGCGGACGGCGGCTTTTCCTAAATAATGATCGATGAGAAGCAGGTCTTTTTTTTCAAAATGGGTGGTGATGAATTTAAAAAGTTCTCCGGCTGTTTTTCGATCTGCGCCAAAGGGTTTTTCGAGCATCAATCTCAAGTCTCCTCCCAGAGTTTTTTTGATGGTGGCTAAATTTTCTATGATTGACTTAAGAATCACGGGGGGTGTGGCGAAGAAGGCCAGATTGTAGACTTTTTTGCCTTTTTGAATTTCGAGTAATTTTTTGGAGAAGGTTTCAAAATCCTCCCCTTGATCGTATTGTCCGCAGTGGTAGTGGACATGTTCCAAAAGCTCATTCACTACTTTTTCGTCGTAAATGAGCTTGTCGGTGTGGGCTTTGACGCTTTTTTTGAAGTGAGCACGGAATTGTGTGTCTGTCATTTTAGAGCGCGCGAAGCCGTAGACGCTGTAATTTTTAGGGAAGCGTTTTTGGAGGGCCAGTTGGTAAAGCGAGGGGAATATTTTCAATTTTGCTAAATCGCCGGAGGCTCCGAAAATGATGAAGTTGAATGGTGATTTTATTTTTTCGAGTTTCATGATGATTGGCTGACTCTTTTGAAGGCGAAGTTATATAACCTCGCCTTCAAAAGAATTTCTAAATTCACAACTCCCCCCACTCCGTATGAAAGGTTCCCTTCCGATCCGTTCGCTTATAAGTATGTGCTCCAAAATAATCCCTCAACCCTTGAATGAAATTGGCGGGGAGTTGGGCAGAAGTGAGGTCCTCAAAATAAGTTAGGCTGGTGACGATGGCGGGGATGGAAACATCGTGCTGTACACCGATGTTGATGAGGGTGTGCCAGGCTTTATGGTTCGCTTTGAGGGTTTTTTGGATGTCTGGAACGGAAAAAAGATGGGGCGTGTTTCCGTCGGCCTTTTGGAAGGCTTGGTGGAGCACGTTTAAAAGGTTGGCCCGGATGATACAGCCACCTTCCCAGATTCTTGAAATTTCGGCGAAATCTAAATCCCATTTTTCCTCTTTGGCAGCCACTTGCAATAGATCGAAGCCTTGGGCGTAGCAGCTGATCATGGCGGCATAGAGGGCTTTTTCTAGAATACCGACAAACTCTTCCAAGGGAATGGCGGGTTTTGTTTCTTTTTTCTCATAATCTTCACTCAACTCCATTCTCAACTCTTTTCTCGCTGAAATATTC
Organism: bacterium; assembly: GCA_030426875.1. Classification (GTDB taxonomy): domain Bacteria; phylum Patescibacteriota; class Gracilibacteria; order UM-FILTER-43-11; family UM-FILTER-43-11; genus JAUHWS01. The sequence goes on along the minus strand of JAUHXI010000028.1, from coordinate 5,593 downwards.
CTGGCAAACACGGCCATGGTGATGGTCGGCAAGCTCACCCCTCGCTTTAGGGCATCGATTCCTGTCCAACGACCAGTGCCTTTTTGGCCAGCCGTGTCCAAAATACACTCGACCAGTTGGTTGCAGTGGTGGAGGTTGTCTTCTTTTTTTAAGATTGGAACGGAGATGTCGAAGAGGAAGGATTTGAGCGGCCCCTCACTCAATTGTTTAAATGTTTCACTGATCTCATTGGTGGGAAGATCGTAGGCTTGTTTTAAAATTTGATAGGCTTCAGCCATGAGTTGCATCACACCGTACTCGATGCCATTATGGACCATTTTGACGTAATGCCCGGCGCCTCCAGTTCCAATGTGGGTCACGCAAGGTCCATCCGAAAAATCGCGTGCCGCGATTTTTTCGAGCATTGACTTTAAGATCTTCCAGCTCTCCTTCGACCCGCCTGGCATGAGGCTGGGGCCGTTGAGTGCTCCTTCCTCACCCCCAGAAACACCCATTCCCACAAACTGGATTCCTTTTTCTTCTAAATCTTTGGAACGTCTGATACTGTCCTTGAAGTTGGAGTTGCCGCCATCAATAATAATGTCTCCTGAATCGAGGAGGGGAGTGAGCTGCTCGATCACGGCATCGACAGCTGCCCCCGCTTTGACCATGAGGAGGAGTTTTCGGGGTTTTTCGAGAGACTGGACCACATCTTCCACTGTTTCTTTGTAGTCCAAATGCTCATTTCCAAATTCCTTAATAAAGTTTTTGGCTTTTTCGGTGCTGCGGTTGTAGGTCATCACCTTAAAACCTTTGTTGGCAAAATTACGGGCAAGGTTTTGCCCCATGACAGCGAGACCGATGATTCCAATGTCCGATTTCATAACTTTATAAAATATTGAATATTAAATGTTAAATTTTGAATTTTAAATGGCTTTATTTTATTGTTTTTGGAATGATGTCTGTTATTTTCCTTCTAAATTCCAGTTCAATATTTATTATTTTACATTTAACATTTAAAATTAATTTTGCGCCTTTTTCCAATCCGCTAAAAACGTTGACAGCCCTTGGTCGGTCAGCGGGTGTTTGACGAGTTTTTCATAAATGGCTGCAGGGACGGTGCAAATATCCGCTCCCAACATGGCTGCTTCAGCGACTTGGCGAGGGGACCGGACACTGGCGACGAGGATTTCGGTTTTAAAATTGTAGTGACTGTACATGGTGGTGATTTCGTCGATGAGTTCCATGCCGTCTTGGCCCATGTCATTGATCCGTCCGATGAAGGGGCTCACAAAAGCGGCTCCTGCTTTGGCGGCTAGCAGGGCTTGAGCGGCGGAGAAAACTAGCGTCATGTTCACCCGGATGCCGGCTTTGCTGAGTTTTTGGGTGGCAATGAGCCCATCGGGTGTCATGGGGCACTTTACATAAATATTTTTAGCCCAGGTGGCGTATTTCTGGCCTTCTTTGACCATGTCTTTCCACTCAGTGCTAATCACTTCGGCGCTGACGGGACCTTTGACAGCCTTGGTGATTTCCTTGATCCGTTTCTCAAAACTCACCCCTTCTTTGGCGATGAGGGAGGGGTTGGTGGTGACCCCGTCAACGAGACCCCATTCAGCGTATTTTTTGATGTCTGCCAAGTTGGCGGTATCGAGGAAAAGTTTCATTTTGATTTTGATTATTTTTTTCTTCAGTTTACGCTTAAAAATGCCTCATATCAATTTGAATTGGAATGAGAATAATTAAGCCGTGATTTTAACAGGGGATCACCCCTCTTTTTACTTTGAACAAATCCCATAAAAATCCAAAATCATTCCAAACCCTATAAATAACTGCTGATTTCCCGGTAAGGCTAGGGGCCTGGGGAGAAACGAGCGGGTAAAACAATGAATAAAGGAAATAAAGATGATTCCACCTCGTGTTCTCCCCAGCCGTTTTTGCTTCGTTTTTGCGGTCAAAAATGAAGAAAAGAAAAAACAAACAAAAAATGAGGTAACATGAGGGACTAGAGTATTCAATGGGGATTTGAGGGTGGAGATGGGTTGAGGTAAAGAAATTTCAAGAGAAAAATCTCCTGGTCCGAAAAAACTGGGGCTTTTTCAGGCTAATCAGATTTGATTTATAATAAATAAAATGTTATAATAAAGAGATGGTAAATTCCGATCAAAACATTAAACGGCTCATTGAACTGATTAAAGGCTCCGCTTCATTCACCGACGTGGAAAAAGCCCAAATGATCCAAAATATCCCTCAAACAAGCGAGGTTGAAATCATAAAAGCCATCCAGGTTTTTGAGCAGGAAAAAGCCGATTGGAAAGCCTTAAAAGCAGAAGGTGATTACTTTTTAAAAATGGTCAAAGACTATTCTTATCAAAGCCAACAAGAGTTAGAAAGAGACGTAAAGCACCTGATTGCCCAAAAGGAGGCACAGGTCGAAAAAAAAGAAGGGCTAGAGGCTGAAGATTTATTGATAACCATTTAAAATGAGTGAAATTGAAGGCCCTCATTTGCCATCAGAAACAGAGTCAGAAGCTCCTCCCACAGAGCTTGTGGATGAAATGGATAGGCAACAGGCTGAAATTAAAAGAATACCCCCAGAAATTGCATTAGAAGCAATGAGGCTAGAAGAAAAACTCAATGATCTTGGCATTGATAGACAATTGAGTCATAAGTTTGGTGAACGGTTGGTTGCTTGTGGTGTGTTTGTCTTAAGTTCAAGGGCTAGCAGAAAGATAGGGGGGATGAAAATTACGAATAGAGTACGCATAAGCTTAGGAGGTGCAAGGTTAACGATGGGGGTGGACACCAGTCTTATCAGTGAAAATGGATCTCTAGACATCACGCCTACTTTTAAAAAAGGTGGTGTAGAACTGGGAACGCTCAGATGTTCTTTGGCAGTCAATACCAATGGGGGTTCACAGACCCTGGATTTTAGGCTCATTGCAGTTGACAAAGACACAATTCGAATCGAAATCAAAGGAGGGGCTCAAATAAATGCCGATGGAACTAGGGCTCATTTAGGGGTTGATCTATCAGCAGGAAATTTTTCTTTAGAACTCAATGGCGATAATATTGGATTAGACTTCGCGCCTAAAGGAAAATTTAATGTTATATTGCCAGGTAATAATGAAATGAAATTATTTGCCTCAGCTGATACAAGCGGGGGAATTGTGGGGGCATCTGGTCGATTCTAGGTCTCTTCTTGCTGAGTTACCTTTGTTCCTCAATGACTAACTTTTCAAAGTGCCTGTCGTGTTCTGCCAGCCGTTTTTACTTCGTTTTTGCGGTCAAAAATGAAGAAAAGAAAAAACAAACAAAAAAAGAGGTGACATGGAGGGTTAAGGCATTACAGTGGGAGTTGAGGTGAGGAAGGTTTCACACTAAGCATCTACTGGTCCAAAGTTTCAAGCTAAAAAAGGTGAACTATTATATGTTTCAGTTGTTTTTTTTCAAAAATTATTCGATAATTAGCTTATTATTTATAACTTAAGTGATCTATAAATGAAGAAAAAAATTTACCTCGTTGCCCTTTTTTCCATAACAACAGTTTTAACATCCTGTGGTGGTGAAGATATTGCAGGGACAGAAAATACTGATGAATCGGCTGTTGAAGTTAGCACTTCCTCTGAAGTAGGTGGTGCAGCAACATCAGAAGCTGAAGCATCATTCACCATGGCAGAAGTACAGGTGCATAATTCGGAATCTAGCTGCTACAGTACTATTGGTGGCAAAGTTTATGATTTAACCTCTTATATTCCAAATCATCCTGGGGGTGTGCGAGATATCATGAAAGTGTGTGGTCGGGATGGAGAGTCTATTTTTAATGATCAGCATGAAGGAGCCCCTGATCCAGCTGCAGCGTTGGAAAAACTATATATTGGTACCCTACAACAATAGCATGTTCAATCTTTTACATTTGGGTGCCCTTATTATTATCGCTCCCTTTATTCTCTATGCAGATCATCTAGGTTTTCAATATTTTAGAGGTAAAAAACAGTTGTTAATGAGCGCACCGCTTAAGCTTTTACACAATGTCATTAATATTGGTTTACTGATAATTATTTCATCTGGTATTGGCTTAGTTTTACCAGCATGGGACTATTATATTACAGATGCAATATTCCAGTTGAAAATGTTTTTTGTTCTAACCCTTATTATAAATGGTTGGTTTATTAGTAGGCTGATGAAAACTGCCACAACGTTGCCCTATGCTAACCTTAAGGGTAATAAAAAAGCATGGTTGCTGCTAAGTGGCATCACTTCTATCGCTAGTTGGTTTGCATCTGCCATTATTGGGCTATATCTTTTATAAGATCAATGCTGGCAAGTGTCCATCACCTTAAATGCAATGGTTTCAATGTGAATTTTACTTATTAAGATAGCGAGTTGATTTAAGGGGATTTTACAGGATAAATAAGAGGTGATCTGCCACGTTCAGCCTTTTATGGGATCAGTAGATTTCTAGTTTGAACCAATTCCATAAAAAAATCTAAAATCATTCAAAACCCTATAAATAAGTGTTGATTTCCCGGTAAGGCTAGGGGCCTGGGGAGAAACGATCGGGTAAAACAATGAATAAAGGAAATAAAGATGATTCCACCTCACCTCGTGTTCTCCCCAGCCGTTTTTACTTCGTTTTTGCGGTCAAAAATGAAGAAAAGAAAAAAACAAACAAAAAAAGAGGTGAAATGAGGAATTAGGGCATTACAGTGGGAGTTGAGGTTGAAGTGAAGAAAGTTTCAAACTAGAAATCTACTGATCCCTTTTATGTTTTTTGGGTACTTGTTTTTTTGATGCTAAATATATTGAAATAATAATAAAAAAGTGTTATAATAACAAGATTACTACCAAAACTCATTAAAAATGGGAGCCTCAAAGCCAACCAATCCAAAAGAAAACCTGCATTTAAAAGTGGTCTCAGGTCAAGGGCGCACTGATCACTCCCCAGGCGCCTCTCACCTTCATCGTCTGAGAAATTCTGCAGTTCAACAGCGGAGAGATATGTTTCGTGTCATTGATAGTAATGATGAGGTTGATGATACGGAGAGAGGTCGCTATCTTTTGACTCAAACCATGCAGCAAAATGAAGGCAGAGAGCCTTTTCAAAAGGGTGTTGATGGCTTTGAATATCTTATGAAAACTGGGCAAGCTGTGAATGCAAAATTTGAAAGTATTGTCCGAAATATAGCTATTTCTACTCATGGTGAGGCTATCCTTCCTGGTATAAAAACTGAAGAGAGTGCTCAGCGAAAGCTGACCGGCGAATACAAGGATATTGGCCCAAAAGGTTTACGGGACATCGTTCGTGGCACGATTGTTTTTGAAAGTTTAAGTGACTTGTATCACGCAGTGGAAAAATTGTATGGCACCCAGGGGGTGGATGTGGTCTTTGTAGAAGATCGCTTTACTGCACCCAGAGGCGGTTACTCAGACATGAAGCTTTATTTTGAAATTCCCATTCCAGGTTCGGAAGGTCGATCTTTTATCACAGAGCTGCAATTGCATGTCTCTGAAATGACGGCGGCAAAAAAGGAAGAGACAGATCTCTATGAACAGCGACGAGATCTCGAAGTTCAATTGAAGCAGCTCCAGGAAGAGGGTGCTTCACAGGATA
>JAUHXI010000027.1 GCA_030426875.1 bacterium | reverse complement strand
AACATTCTCGAGTTTAAGAAGAAAATCTACATCAAGTCAGAACAAAGTCTATGTGCACCTGAAGAAGTGGTGCGTATTGCTCAAATTTTGGAAGATGGGCGCTTATTTTTAAATTCAAATGTGGAGAATGAAAAAGGAAAACCCTACGGTTACGTCTATAATTTTTCATTTTCCACAAAAACGTATTTGATCAAAAATTTATACATACAAAAGTTTTTTTTAGGTCTTTTTGGCTACAAAATAAGGCTAATTTCTCAAGATAGAATTATAAAAGTCTTACCAGGAAGGATTGTGATTGATGATGACACCACAAAAAAGGCAATAGAGAAAACACCCGAAAAAGTGGTTGAACCTTTTGTAGAAACAGCTTGATACTTAAGTCACTTATTTTTTGTTTCAAAAACCCCTCCTGCGAATCAGCAGAAAGGGTTTAGATTTTTTATAAATGAATCAGCTCTCCTTAGTGGTCTTAAAGTAGTCCAGCCACAAACGACACAATGGTCCACGAGAGAACAATGATGATGATGCCCACTAAGGCATAGGTGATGACTTTACGTGCTTTACCCACTTGCTCATCATTACCCCCAGCTGTCACCATGAGTACGCCTGCATAAATCAGAAAGGCCACAGCAACCAAGCCAAGAATGGCCAAGATTGAGTTGATCAGTCCGGTTACATTATCAGCCAAGCCTCCTTGTGCTGTCACATCTGGTGCGGTTCCTTCAATGAAGAATCCAGCCCCATTTCCTTGAGCAAGGGCAATCAAAGGAGTGAGCAAACCAGTTAATAATACAGATATTTTTAAGGCTAACTTTTTCATTTTTTATAAATCGTTTAAGAAATATTTAAGTTATTTATTGTATCGGGTCTTAAGCTAACCTAGGAGACCAGCTACAAATCCAACAATGCTCCACGATAGAATGATGATCACAATTCCAATCACAGCATAGGTGATGATCTTTCTGGCCTTAGTCACTTGCTCATCATTGCCACCGGCTGTTACCATCAGAACTCCGGCATAGATTAAGAAACCCACGGCAATTAAGCCCAGAATAGCTAGAAGTGAGTTGATGAGTGTGGTGATATTGCTTGAAAACTCACCGTCAACCGATGCATCTGGCCTTGTATTTGGATCAATAATGGCACTTTGAGCCATAGCATTGCTGCCCATTACAACATAAGTCATTAATAGGGTCGATGCTTTTAGGATTAGTTTTTTCATTTTTTTGTTATTTATTTTTCTAATTCTTACCATTATATCAAATATACGAGCTAAAGTCAATGGTAATCTTAGGAATTCAACACAGCTAACACATCTTTAAGATCACCTTCACACCTTTTTAACTCATGAGCTCTTTCAACGGCCAGCTCATCTTCTGTCAAGAAACAAGTCATTTTTTTATTCAAGAGGTCGTCAGAAATAGGCTCAATTTCAGCAGGAAGCACAAGCTTAGAATTGTCTAGAAACCAGTAATCAATCCTACAATTTCCATTTTCGAGCCCTAGGATTTCATAAGCTCTAAACCAGCCAAAAAAGGGTTCAAATCCAACAGAAGTAGTGCCATTGGACGGAGTGCAGTTTGTTAAATTTTGTGAGAATGATTCAACATATGGCCTAAGGCATTCTGTGTCTTCACCCAGTAGGCAATTGAGGATTTCATCATTGATAATACTAGGCACTGGGTTATACCCTTCTTTTTGTAGTGTGCTTTCTACTACAACACTGTTTTCTTCTATGACTTCCACAACCGTGATGGTTTGAGAGATGGAAGCCAGTGGCTCAATGCCCTCTAGGTCGCTCAACTGAATGCTTGGCTCACATGCATCCTCACTAGTATAAATATCGGAACAACGGTAGACATTAAAGCTAAAAGTATACACACCTGGTTCGGCAAAACTTTCCTGAAAACCGCTATACCCAGATTCACTTAAATCGAAAGCGCCTAATGTTAAGCCCCTTTCACCTTGTATTGAAAGGTTCTGAACTGAACCGCCTACTTTTCTAGCCTCCAAATCATCTCGTAAAACTATATCGGCAATGAGAACACGAATGCCCACTTCACCAGGCTTTTCTAAGTGAAAACGAGCCTCAAATGCCTCGTTGACTTCATAAGTCTCTTTTTCAACTTCAATTGATAAAGTCATTCCCTCCGCTTCTAGTTTATTGACAATCGGTTCACTTTTTAGGCTTGGAATTTGCGGAAGGTCTTCGATAGGGCGTTGCTCTATTGACTCCCCTGTAGAAGGGTTGAGAGCTTCAGGCTCATCACTGACTTGCACGTCATCTACAGGAGGTGGTGGATCCAAATTTTCAGGAATACCAACTTCTTCTGGCCCTTGTAATACAAGGGATTCATAGCCCAGCTCATCAGCATCATTTATGTTTATTTGACCGCCTGAACTTGTAGCGAGTTCAACCTGGCTAACACTCACTTCAGGTTCAATTTCATCATTCTGTACCTCTTTATTTGACAGCCATGCATAAGTACCTAGTCCAACACTAATCAGGATAATAACAATAACGATGCCCTGAATGAGCTTTCTTCTAGGTCTTTTTTCTCCGCCACTGTTTTGTGGTGATTGAGGAGTGATTTCTTCATTCAAATCTTGACTCACTTCGCTATCCTTATCATTAATTGGATTTGAATCCATTTTTATTTAAGCTTTATTTTGTAGCATGGTCAACAGTCAAGATTTTTCGTGCTTAATGCAGAATTATACATTATTTTATATGATTAAGCAATATTACCCCTTTCCGAGTTCAAAATAAACATTTGCGCTATTAAAGAATTTAATGTATAAAGGTTTCGTTATTAATTTAAAAAAAGGAGCTATCCATGCTATACGCCATTAAAAAAGACAATGAGTCCAATGAACGTCTGATGAGCCGCTTTAAAAAAGTGGTCCAACGCAGTCGCATCATGAACCAGAAGCGGAACCGCTACTTTGCGACCAAAAAGACCAAAAAGCAAATCCGTGAAGCAGCCGTAAGCCGTTCAAGCTATAGAAAAAAGCGAGAAAGAGCAAAATACTACAGCTAGAGCTTTATTTAATTCCAAAATTTCTAATGAAGGTTTGAAGAATTTGATATTGGAAAAATATAAATAGAAAATCACAGGTCAAACCAGGTTGCCACCAATAACAATGTATCCCTCCACACGTATGTTTGGATTTTTGTCTATTTAACCCCCTTAGACCATGAAGCAGCTTAATACGTTCAATTTTATTTTGAGTGGTTTTTTTGTCCTACTCATTGCCCTAACTTTTTCTACTTTTTCCCAAGCAGAAGAGGTGGATGATCAAAAAATCAATGTACTGGAATCTCAGATGAGTCAACTGATTGAATCTCAAAATGAACTCACGTTGGCCTTGAGTGGAGTAGTGAATAATGATTCACCAAATCTTGAAGGTCTTGATGATTTTAAGGCTGATTTAGAGCCACAACAAATGACAGTGGGGGATGGCACAGAATTTCCACCTTATACCAATTGTGGTAATGGTCATCAAGAATGGCCTAGTTCTGGAATTTATAAAAAAAGTGAATGGCAAATGGAAGAGTTTAGCAATTCTGTTGGCAATAGAACCATGGGATTTCAAGACTTAAATGGAGATGGCTTGGTTGATCACTATAATTATTACCATGGTTCAAACTGGCGGAATTCCTGCGTTTACATGAATGACGGCGAAGGGTGGGACTTAGTTCACAAATGTTATGCAAAAGAAAACAATAATGTGTGGACCTTTTGGGGGGACTGCGCTCAAGCTTAGTATAAATAATTATCAAATAACCATTATACCATGAAGAAACTCACTTCAAACTCATTTTTAGTCACAGCGGTGGTCATCTTTTCCATCGCAGTGACCGTTTTTAGCACCACGCTTGCTCAAGGGGGAGACGGTGATAATCTTGAGCTACAAATGGAAGAATTGGTTCTAATTCAAAAGGAATTGGCTGAATCACAACTGAAGCTTACGGAGGCTTTAGGGGGCAATACACCAAGCCCTGAAGGCCCTGATGATTTTAAAGCTGATTTAGAGCCACAGCAAATCGGTGGCGATGGCACTAAGTTTCCCCCATCTAATATATGCACAGACGATTACCAAGAATGGCCTAGTTCTGATACGTTTAAAAAATCGAATTGGTCAACCGAATACTTTTATAATTGGTATTCTAGTGATTTTTCTGGTAGCTATTTCAATGATATCAATGGTGATGGTTTAGTTGATAATTTTTATATGAACCGAACAGATGATCGACTTTGGTCTTGTGTTTATTTAAATAATGGCTCTGGTTGGGATTTAGCTCAAAAATGTTATGCAAAAGAAAATAATGATGCATGGACCTTTTGGGGAGACTGTGCCGCCTAATTCCATCCTTATAAATTCATAAATATCAATAAAAATGAAACGGTTCTTCGCCTCATTCATCAGCCTTTCCCTACTTTTTTCAATTCTCCCACCCACCTCACACGTTTTCGCTCAAGACGGTGCAAGCCAATCAGCCCAAGTGTCGAGCGAAGAATTAGGCAACACGCGTGAGCCTGAATCAACCCAAGTAGAGACCGAGGGTGTCGAGCCATCTCCAACTAATGCAAGTATTGAAACCCCTGAATCCGAACCGGATCGAGATCTAGTGAATGATCCAGCTAGTGGCGAGGATTTAGACGACATTGATAGCACCGAAGAAGAAGTAAATGATGCTGATGCCGGTGAAGAAAAGCAAGCCACGGATGAGCTAAGTGACGGTATGAATCCCAACTTCATTGACCCACCTCCGATTCCTGAGGGAGAATACACCCCTCCCAGTCCCACAACTGACCCCAAAACTTTCCTCTCCTCCTTTCAAGGCAGTAGCGAAGTGAGTTTGTTTTCTGGAGCGCTGAACTATGGGTTTCCCATTTGGGTGCCTCAAGGGCGCTTGGGGATGACTCCTAGTATCAACCTCAATTACAGCAGTACCGACACGCGTTTTGCTGGCCCAGTCGGCTACGGCTGGAGCTTGCCCACCAATGCTGTCTACCGGGTTCAGCGTGACGGATACGACAAAATTTATGACCAAGACGACTACTTTGGAGTGGATATCTTTGGAAGTCAACAAGAGATCATGGTGACGGATGCAGAAGCTGGTTTATACCGGTCCAAGCACGGTGGGGATGCCATGAGCTACATTTATGATGATCAATCTGACAGTTGGACGGTTAAAGACGCTCAAGGTACGACCTATACGTTTGGCACCACCCTCCAAACCAAGCAGGTGGATCCAGCAGACGCCTCCAAAGTCTATAAATGGATGTTGGAACGGGTCGAGGATGTGAACGGGAACTTCATGACTCTGGCCTATGAACAACATGGCAATGCCGTTTATCCCGATAAAATTCGTTACACTGGCTTTGAAAACGATGTTGGCATTTTTGAAATTGACTTTGTGCTTGAGGATCGCTCAGATGGCTACACCGATTACAAAACAGCCTTTGAAGTGGAGTATGCCAAGCAAGTCGACCGGATTGATTTGATTTCATACCAAACCGGCCAGCCTGACACCCGTTTGAGTTATGATTTAAATTACAAAAACCACAGTGCAGCCATCACACTACTTGAATCCATCACCGTGCAGGCCGGGGGAGAAACCTTGCCCAGCACCAATTTTAGCTATTTTGATGGGGGTGAAGCTGATGAATTCAAAAAACTACATGTTTTAAAGCAAATTGACTTGCCCTATGGCGGATCAAACACCTTCACCTATCAACCTGCTACAGCCTACCGTGAACCCGATTCGACCTCGTCCAATTGGTTACCGTTTGTCACCTTTACGGTCAAGAGTAAATCAGTGACAGCTGGCCAAGGAGAACCGGTTAACACCACCACCTACGACTACCGGCGCGGGCATTATTATTTTGATGATTTGGATGCCTACAAACGGGAATACGCAGGATTTGGAGAGGTAACCGTAACCGACCCTGTAGGCAATCAGCAGAAATTGTATTTCCATCAGAGCGAATTTGACTCCAACAATTTTGAAGACAGTTTAAGAGGTGAATTTGAGGACCACATTGCCAAAAAAGGCAGGGTCTACCGGCAAGAACTGTATGATGACCAGGATCAAATTCGACAAGAAGTCATTACCCAGTATGATGCCGTTTTGATGCCACAAGGCGACTCACCTGAGCCACGACTACGTGTCTTTGAGGCTCAAAGTGTTCAAGTGGAGCATGGGGAGGATCAGTCCACAAAAACTCGTGCCACAGCCACAGTTGAAATGGATGATTATGGAAATCTTTTGGAGATGAAGGATTATGGTGAAGTTGAACTTGTTGATCCCAGTGGCCTGTTTAACGATGTGGGGGATGATTTACTTCGGACCGTACTGACTTATAGTCAGAATCCATCAAATCATTTATTCTCTGGCCTTAAAACCTCCACCACCTTCGACCAGGCAAACGATACGATTGCAGACGCGCGCATTTATTATGACGGATTGCCTTTGGGACAGATTGAAAAAGGCAATTGGACCTCGCAAGAGCGTTGGGTGGATGAAAAGACAATGATCAGTTCCAGCAAATCTTATTCGCCCGAAGGTTTGACTGAAACGGTGACCAATCCCAGGGGCTATGCCACACAAGTTATTTATGATGAGTTTGGTCTCTTTCCTGTCATTGTTGAAAATGCACTCGGCCATCAAATGAGTTATGTTTATGACCCCTTTTTTGGAGCCGCACTTTCGATGACCGATCCCAACGGCCATGACACGTTGAGTGAATTGGATGTGTTCGGACGTTTGAGTCAATCCTATGCAGAAGACACAAACGGTCAAATGCAGTTGTCACAGACCACTATTTATGATTTAGAAGCCACGCCAGTCACACTGACGCAAGAAAATCATTTGGGCTATCAAGATGTCAACAACCAGCCCATTATTGTAACGCAAAAAACCTATTTTGATGGCTTGTCTCGCTCCATACAAACCAAGCAAGAGGCTGAGGGCAACAATTTTATAGTCAGTAGCCAGGTTTATGATGAGCGGGGTCAGGTGAGTGAAAGTTACTTGCCTCAGTTCACCCAAACGCCTGAATTTGAGCCGATTGATGTGAGTGACCCAAAAATCACTTACACTTATGATGCTTTGGGGCAGGTAAAAACGGAAGCCAATGACCTTGGATCCTCCAGCATGACCTACAATGCCTGGCACCAGGTGGTGACCGATGCCAACGGCAATCAAAAGGCCTTTTATAAGGACGCCCGAGGCAATTTGATCCAAGTGGATGAGTTCAATGGAAATCAGGTGTACACCACCACTTACGATTATGACTCCAGTAGTAATTTAAATAAGATCACCGATGCTGAGGGGAATATCCGGACCACCACCCATGACTGGTTGGGTCGACCACTGACTCAAACCTTGCTGCACCACCCAGATGAGCCCAATCCTTCGACCCTAACAATGTCTTATGATGAGAACGGAAACCTACTCACTCGAACCGATGCCAAGGGGCAAACACTAACCTTTGATTATGACCCTTTGGATCGAATGCTATCCAGTGTGTCAGAAGAGGATGTCATCACTTATACGTATGATGGTAAGCAGGCAATGGGTCGTTTGTGGAAAGTGGACAGTAAGGCTTTTCAAAAGCAATTCGAATATGATCTTTTGGGACGCTTGGTTCAAGAGCTCAAAACCTTGCCATATGGTGGTGACTTTTTAACACAATTTGAGTATGTAGGACTCACAGAAAATCTAAGCAGCATCCTTTACCCGGATGGTCTTGAGGTTGGGTACCAGTATGACAATGCGGGTCAAATGGAGCAGGTGCCTGGTTATGTGGAGTCCATTGAATACAGTCCCATTGGGAGTGTGGCTCAAGTGGATTATGCCAATGGCATGATCACCACGAGCGTGTACGCACCCGATCAACTGTGGCGCATGACCGATCGCGTGACGACGGATGGGCAAACCAATTTGCAGTCGGTGAGTTATGTGTATGACCCGGTGGGAAATATCCTTCAGATCACTGATGCGTCCGATTCAATTTTGGCTAAAACCTCATCTTATACTTATGATGATCTGGACCGTTTAATGAGTGCCACCGTGGTGGATTCAGCTGATGAGAATGATTACATTCGTACCTTCACCTACAGTCCCACAGGAAACATTCTAAACAAGTCAGATTTAGGAAGCTATATTTATGAAGACAAGCACCCTCAAGCGGTGACGGGGGTTGGTTCCGATTACTTTGTTTATGATGCCAATGGGAGTTTGACCGAAGAAAATGAGGCTTATTATCTGTATGATGAGCGGGGTCAAATGTCTTTTAGTAAGGGGGGTAGCGCAGCCGTCTATTATTTTTATGATGAATCGGGTGAGCGCTTGAATAAACTTTTTGATGACAACCATGCTCAAGCGTATGTGAATCAGTATTATGAAGCGGAGGTGTTGAAGGGGGAGCTGGTCGATTCGAGTCGCTATGTTTATGTGGGACCACTAAAGGTGGCAACGGTTGGCTCCGATGATGTCGTAGCCTTTCATCACGAGGATCATTTATCAGGAGCGAGTGTGACGACGGGGGAGAATGGGCAGGTGTTGGAGCTGGTGGATTATTATCCGTATGGTGAGGTGCGTATTGAGCAGAAGAATGAGGGGTATGAGAATGATTATTTGTACACGGGGCAGGAGCGGGATGAGGAGACGGATTTGATGTATTATGGGGCGCGTTATTATGACCCGGTGGTGGGTCGTTTCATGAGTGTGGACCCGTGGGGTGGGGATTTGAGCAATCCTCAGACCTTGAATAAGTATGCCTATGTGGTGAATAATCCATTGAAGTATGTGGATCCGACGGGGGAATATGCTCAGTTATTTTCTAGTGCAGCAAGAGCTCTTCCAGCTATTAATCAGGCTGCGCAAAAAACAGGTCAAATGGTCGCTGATGGGGCTGCCGTTTTATTAGGAGTCTTAAGTTTGACTAAATCTACAACAGTTGTCATTGAGGAGCCCCAGGCAAAGGAGCCATATATTAACAACCCTCCACCTCAGCCAAAAGTTGAACCTTATGTCTTTCCAGTTGCAGATCCATTGCCCGTTTTCACTCCAGATATTCCGGTTGAGATCCCCATGTCCACTCCGCTTATCTTCCCTGACACACCCCCTTCGACGGATATCACTTCCCATCAAGGGGTTTGTGGGGGTAATATGAGTTGTGCTGATGCTATATTTATTGGAGGATATGGACTGTCAGATCATGCATTAGAACAAATGAATGAAAGAAACATTACACAGGAACAAATTGAAAATGCTATTAATCAAGGAGAAAGTTTTTCATACTGGGGTGATAGAATTGGATACTATGATAAGGAAACTAACGTCTTTGTTGGAACAGGTGATAAGATCACGACAGTGATTAATCCAAGAAATAAGGAGCAATATGTAGAAAACAAAAAAAATGAGGCATCCCCTCCTACTAATTAAATTGTCAAAAATGAAATTAAGTTATGATCCAGAGGTTGATATTGCCTATCTAAAAATTGATGAGGGTTTAAAGTATGCCAATACCGAATCTTTTTCCATCGATAATTTTCTACCATTTGGGATGATAAATATTGACTTATCATCAGAAGGGAAAATAATTGGATTCGAAGTGTCTTATGCTTCTAAATACTTATCTAAGAGCCTACTTGAAAGTGCAAAAAAATTGAGCTAGATAAACATTTTAATTATATTTTACGGTATGAAAAATTTAAAGAAAATTCCCAAAATTATTAAATCTGACAATTCTGTAATTGTCAGATTTAATTCATCGGTCCTCAATGAGAAGAAAATCGTAATCTAGAAAATTATTTTTACATGATAAAAGCCACAGAAGAAAATAAAAATTTCTTTTTACAACTTAAGTTAAAGTCAGAAAAGCTTTGGTCATCCAAAGTTATAAACCCAAAAATTTACGGTTTTCAAATTCAAAAAAGAACAAGATGGAGACCGGGCATAAAGCTCGAAGAAATTAAATTATATGAAAGTGAGATCGGATTTGAGTTTCCACAAATTTATAAGGACTTTTTGATGACCATGAATGGGACAGACACACCTACAGTCAATGTCTACGGAGAATCTGGAACACCATACGTTTATGGCCCGGGATACTATTCCTACCCACAGGATTTGGAGCTTGTGAAAGATAGGATAGAATGGATTTGTGAGAGCTTTAAAATCAAAAAAGAAGAAATGGATGGGGTACAAATTCCCTTTATACTACCTATAGTGAGCCATAGATTCCTTATTATTCCTAATAAGATAAAATTTCCAGTATTATCCATGCACGGAAATGATGTGATTATATATTCATCCTCATTAAAGGAATTTTTAATTGATGACATATTCAATGACCATGCTCGATCCAAAAACCTAGAAGAAATCTCTGTTAATTTTTGGCTAAAATAAAACTTTAAAAATGGCTATAATCAGTAAAAAAACGATAGACAAGCCCCCACTCAAATGTTAAGCTTGAGTCCATTTTAGAGCCTCAGTTTTATTTCAAAATTTGAGCTCAAGCCTAACTCAAACCCCGTGAAAACCCCCATCGTCACCATCGTCGGTCGACCCAACGTCGGCAAATCAACCCTCTTCAACAAAATAGCCGGCCGTCGCATCGCCATCACCGCCGACGAAGCCGGCACCACCCGGGACCGCATCTTCCACAAAGTCATCCACCCCACCATGGACTTTTTTTTGGTCGACACTGGCGGACTTGAATTTGGAAAAGGCGAAACCAGCATCGAAGATGACATGCAGACCCAAGCCCGCGTCGCCATCGAAGAAGGGGACTTGATCCTGTTTGTCGTCGAGAGCAAAACCGGCCTTCAAGCCCAAGACTACAGTGCTGCTGAACTGCTCCGAAAAACCATCAAAAAACCCATCCTACTGATCGTAAACAAATGTGACCAAACCCTTGATGAGATAGAAATCGCAGAATTTTACAGCCTAGGACTAGGGGAGCCTCACCAAGTCTCTGCCATGCACAAAGTGGGAACCGACATGTTGGTTAGCCAAATTCTTAAAAGCCTAAAAACAAAGCATTTCTTAAGCAAAGATGAACCCGCCTACCAGGCCCAACTCAAACAAGAATCCAGTCATCCCAACGTCGCCCTAGTCGGCAAACCAAACGCCGGAAAATCCTCGCTCATCAACGCCATTTTGAACAAAGAAAAACTCATTGTTTCCGACATCCCAGGCACCACCCGAGACAGCACTGATAGCCTGGTTCAATACAAAGAAAAAAAATACAATTTCATCGACACAGCCGGTCTCAAGCGACCGGGCCGCGTCAAAACAGGGATTGAGCATTTTAGCACCCTCCGCTCCATGGCCTCTATTGAGCATTGTGATGTCACCCTCCTAGTTCTAGACTCTTCCGAAAAACCATCCCATCAAGACCAAGCCATCGCCAGTTATGTAGTCGAGGCAGGCAAAGGGCTTGTTGTTTTAGCTAATAAGTGGGATTTGAAGGATGAAGAGGACCCCGAAGAAATAAAGCGTCGTGACATCTACATCTCAAATTTAAGACGAAAATTTCCCTTCCTTTCATGGGCTCCTGTCATCTTCACTTCCGCAGTCACCAAAAAAAATCTGCACCACATTTTTGAACAAGTTGATTTGATCATGGAAGAGCGGCGTAAGCGCATTTCGACCGCCAAACTCAATACCTTCATGCAAAAGTTGACCATGGAACACCGGCCCAGCGGAAAAGGGACCACCAGTGCCAGAATCTACTACATCACCCAACCAGAAACAG
>JAUHXI010000205.1 GCA_030426875.1 bacterium | reverse complement strand
TCAAGCAGAATTTGATATTCCTCCCGTTCTCCACCGATGACGGTTACTTGAGCTACTCCCGAAAGCGTTAGTAATTTAGGACGAATGACCCAATCAGCTAAAGAACGAAGCTCACCAGGGCTAGTGTGACCATTGGGGGAGCTCAAACCAATGAGCTGAATTTCACCCATGATGGAACTTATGGGACCAAGGACTGAGTTGGTTCCATCTGGTACGTTGGCTGCATTGAGTTTTTCGCTCACAATCTGGCGAGCCAAATAAATATCAGCGTCCCAATCAAATTCTACAAAGACTAGGCTAAGGCCAGATGAACTAATACTTCGTACGCGCTCCACATTGGCCGCACCATTCATCACCGACTCAATGGGGGTAGTGACGAGTAGCTCAACTTCTTCGGCTGCTAAACCTTCAGCTTCGGTAAAGACGGTGACGGTGGGCCGGTTGAGGTCAGGCAAGATATCAACGGGACTGTTGACTGTTTGATAGATCCCAAAGATAAAAAGTCCAATCGCAGCAAATAAAACTATTTTCCTCTTTTTAAGGACAAGTTCGACAATGCGCTCAAAAAAAGCTTCCATGACTATTCCTCGTTAGTTGATATTTTTGTGTCCACATCTAGCCCTTCGCTTAACTCCACAGGAGATTTGATGATGACCCACTCATTTTCTTCCAGACCACCACTGATATAGGCAGTTCCATCAAATAAAAATTCAGTTTCTACTGAACGTTTTTCGGCTTGCACTTGATCATTAACAACCCATACAACGCTGCTGTTTTCACTCAGACTTAAGGCCGCTTCTGGTATGGCAAAGAGACTCGTTTCGCCTTCATGAGGGTGATCTTCGGGCGTACCTTCTTCATGCTCGTGTGCTTCAACTTCACCACCTTCAAAAAGAGGTACCTGTGCACGCACACTCATGTTGACAATCACGCGGTCCAAATCATCTCGATTCGTGATATCGGCCTCGACCAGAATTTGCTTTGTATCCTCAGAAAGGCTTTTGCTCACTCGAGAGATAGGGGCTTCAAAACGATCCGATGGAGCAAATTGCGAAGCAAAAGCGACTGTTTTACCCTCCTGAATAAACGGATACTGATCTTCTGTGATATAAAATCGAACAAACTTCTGACTTTCATCTACAAGACTAAAAAGAGGTTTACTAGTATTAACCGATTCCCCGACGCTCACATGCCTTGCAGTTATACTTCCGCTGAATGGTGCGTAAATCACCGTACCCCAACCAATTTGAGCCTGCAATGCTTCTATTTTAGCTTGCCTCTCGGCAATTTGCATGTCGATGTTCTTTTGGGTAAGTGTTGTTTCAAGTTGTAATTCCTGGGTCCCTATTTTAAGTTCCGTATCTAGGGTTTGACCTTCAACACTTATATTGACATCAATGCCTTTATTTTGACCTTCGATTTGAGTTTCAAGGTTTGAAATAAGCTGAGCAATTTCAAGCTCTTTTTGCTCTAACTCTAAACCTTTAGTGATTTTTTGAGTTTCAAGATCTTGAATCTTTCCAATCAACTCTGCATTTGAAGATTGAATGTCACCATAATGATCAATAGCTTCATCCAAAGCAGCTAGCCTATCGGCAAATTCACTATTATTAGTAGCAAAAGCACCACTACTAAGCTGCCTAGCACGCTGAGCTAAGGAAAGAGCTTCAGAACCTAAATCAATCCCAGTCAGTGTTCCATCCTTATATTTTTTATGAAAGTTGATAAAATCACTACTAAGTGCGTTAGCAAGGGATTGAGTTTGTGAAAATGTGGTCAGCTCAGTCCTTAGGTTCTGCAGGTGGTTTGCATAAGAAATGTTGTAAGGGTTTTTATAGAGAAAGTTAGCTGTGGCGTCAATCACATCCACAACACTATTGAGGATAATGGCTTCTTGTGAGCCTAATTGAGCTTGGGCAGTCTGAAGTTGGAGGTCTATTGACTCCATGTCACTTTCGTATTGCTTTTTGGCCACCTCTAACTGCACTTTTTTAGCTTCTATTTGAGCCTCTAGTGGGAGTATTTGATCGGCGCGATCACGTTGTAATCGGTCTTCATTATTCACAAGTAATTTCTTTTGATCCTCTGTGGTTTGGGTCAGCAAATTAATTTTTGCCTCTGCATTTTCAGCCGTTAGAGTTTTCTGCTCCTCGAGCAATGCGATTTCTTTTTGAAGTAGTGCAATGTCAGAACTGATTTGAGCGTCCGATTTCTCTGGTGTGATGTGGGCTAAAATTTGACCCTCCTCAACAAAATCACCAGTATCAACATTCAACTGGGTTATGTTGCCTGATTTGAGAGAGAAGACATCTGTCTGATTTGCAGCATGTACCACTCCACT
>JAUHXI010000026.1 GCA_030426875.1 bacterium | reverse complement strand
AGTAAACAGCTCTTATTATGATTTTTGTGAATATGATTGCTCATGACTCTCATACTAACACATTCCTGGAGGACACCCGGCCTAAAGGCACGGGGAATTCTAGTTGATTAATTTCCCGTTTACACACCTCATTCACAACTCTAAAACTCACCATGTTTAGAAGCGGTAATCAATGAGGGGCTAAGAAGCCATCTAGCAGGATGAATATATAAATCAGAAACATGCTTTCTTTTGAACATTCATAGTAAAAGGAGTATAATTCAATTAGATTTAAAAAAGCATGAAAAACCCTAGAAAAAATTCTTACAATTGGCTACCTGACTTCGTTTATGGTGGTATCGACGGTGCAGTGACTACCTTTGCAGTGGTGGCTGGCGTGGAAGGTGCCTCACTTTCAGCACCGATCATTTTAATCTTAGGCTTTGCCAATTTGTTTGCCGACGGCTTCAGCATGGCCACTAGTAAATACGTGAGTGATAAAACCCAACAGGAACAATATAAAAAGATTTACAGACAAGAGCTTAAAAATATAGAAGCTGATTTTCGGCATAAAGATGAGCAACTCGATCACATCATCTCAAACTATGGCTTTAAAGGTAAGGACCTAGCCTCAGCCAAAGCAGTTTTCCAAAAAAATCCCCAAGCATTGGTAGATCTAATCATGCGCAATGAACACAACCTTACCGAGGAAAACATCGACCCTAAAAAAGGAGCTGTTGCCACCTTTGGGTCCTTCCTACTGATTGGATTCATTCCATTGATGGTTTATGTGATTCAACCGTTGACTCACTTAGACGCACAAAAAAACTTCATCGCTACCATCATTGCTACCTTAATTGGCCTGTTTATCGTAGGAGCCATTAAGTCACGATTCACGGAACAGCACTGGGGCGTATCGGGGCTAGAAACAGTTTTTTTGGGAGGAACCGCTGCCACCATTGCCTACGTGGTTGGATTTTTACTCAGGAATATTGGAACTTAAAAACATAATCCTTGTTGATCATAAAAAAATAGAATACATTTGTAGCAGCATAACTTAACAATAAAAATGAAACACCCCACCAAAAAATTTTTGTTCGCGCTAACCTTTATTTTCTTTTTTTCAAACCAAACAGCCAGTGCCCAAGACACTCTTTTTGAGGATGTTCCTATAGATCACCCTCATGCTCAGGCCATTAATGCACTTGGTGAAAAAGGTGTGTTCAATGGCTACCCCGATGGCAGTTTTGGACTGCATGAAATGAACCGGGCGGAGGTCATGACCGTGACATTGAGGGCATTAGAAATTGAACCCGATCCCACTATTTACAAGGACTGCTTTCTGGATGTTCAGGAACAATGGTTCGCCCCCTACATTTGCTATGGAAAAGAGCAAGGATGGATAAAGGGATATCATGATGGTTCTTTTAGACCTTCCCATGTTGATTCCAGCGAAATCTACACGGTAAAAATGATCCTAAACGCTTTCTTTTATGAGGAAATCAGTCAAATCGACACTCAAAAGGCCATGGATTACTTAGAAATTTCTGAAAAAATGAGTGACCATTTTTTCCAGAACTATCATAGCGACGAATTAAAACGTGTTTTTACCTTCGCCATCCAAGAGGAACTCCTCATCGATAATGGTTGGCACACCTACGCCGGAGACTTTTCTCCTCCTTATCGTCAAAAAGTCGCTGAATACATTTACCGATCACTTCTTTTAAAAGAGGAAGGCCAACAAGTCTATCAAAACTACATGAATGAATACTGGTGGTATGCTGGCAATTGTCAAAAAAGTAGATTCGAAACGGTCGAGCGAAATGGCTTAGATTTTTTGAATGGCTACCCAGTGAACGAATTAGGATACAAATCCGTTCTTGAAATCGAATCCACTATTTATACTTGTAAACTAGAAGATGGCTATTTGGTTTCTACTTTCATCACCGAGGATGGCAGAGGCGATATTTTTGGAGGGGAACGGCAGTTAGCAAGGTATGACGAAGTGGGTAACTTACAAGACTATCAATCACTTTGGTGTGAATACGACACAGATAAACTATTGGCCCTCCCCTTTCCCCTTGGAGAACCCGATTATACTCTACTCAGCCACCGACAATTACCTTCATACCGATTAGCTGATTTGGAAACCTTGGAGTTTATCGACTGCTATTTTGCAAAAGACATGTACAACATTTATACCGATTACGCTCAAGTGGAAGGAGCGGACCTGGAAACCTTTGAACCTCTAGAGTTGAGGTATGGAAGGGATTCAGAAAATGTTTACTATGCAGACGTTGAACCGCTCCATCATAATGATTCCATGGTTTTGACAAATGCCGACCCAAACAGTTTTTACTTGATCAATGATAGAGAGTCAAAAAATTATAGAAAGCACCCTTTTACTGCGGATGAAAACAATGTTTATTTTGGAGGCCTCCTCCTTGAAAACGCTGATCCTAAGTCCTTTGAGATCATTAATAGGTATTACAGTCGTGACAATGAAAATATTTATTACGACGGCAAACGAATTGAAGACGTTCATGTAAACAGTTTTGAAGCCTTTAATCAAAGGTTCTCTAAGGACAAAAACCATGTTTATCTTTATGGTGAAATCGATGAAAAACTCGATGCTGAATCCTTTGTGTTTATAAACAACAACTTCTACAAAGACAAAAACCATGTTTACCACTACCAAATCTTTGGGGGTGAAACCATTGTAGAAAACGCCGATTCAGAAACGTTTGAAGTACTAGACACCCCGATTCAAGAAGGGCAATGGGCTAAAACAGACACTGCCATTTTTAAAAACAACAATCAAATGGTTGAAGTGACGGACCCCGCCAGCTTTGAAGTATTGAGTAAGAATTATCAGAAAGATAAGGATAATATTTATGTGATTATCTGGGAAGACGGTGGGCTAAGAGGTGAATTCATGATTTTTAATGATGTGGACGTAGAAAGCTTTGAAATCCTTCCTGATCAAGGTGGGCTCATAAACGGTCATGAATTAGCAAGGGATATGAACAACCTCTTCTTCGAACATTATCGTTTAGACACTGAGGATTTAGACATCCAGACAGTAGAACTTGTTGAAGGAACTGTCGTTAAAGATGCAAATGATTACTACTGCTGGATTGATACAAATTCCCCTGAAAAAACCACCTGTGGAACTGTGAATTAAAAACATTTTAAGGAGATTTAGAAAAATCCCTCTTGCCAAAACGAATCCCCTACTCTAAATTGAAAATCGTATGACAAAACAAAAAAACAAACTCACCATTGGAAAAGTAATTTGGGGCCTTGTTAGGCTGGCCATTCTGGGACTCTTGATTGCCTTGGTTTTTATGGCTTACAAAGTTTATGACAAAACCTTTAACTCCCAAGTTGTCATCGAAGATGATGAATACGAAATACTAGAAGAAGCCATCATCCAATATGGAATGGACTTGAATGAAATAAGGCCACTACTTAGCCTGTCTCAAAAAGAATATGATTTTTTTTCTGAAGAAGGTGAATTAGGCACCGTGGGTGAAGTACCAGAAGACACAACGCATATTGATGGTGTGAATTTATTTGTCGAAAACATCATAGACAATCGAGACAATTTAGAAAAACAAGAGGCTGCCAAAACACGCTTGAGTGAGCTGATGGGTGATCCAGATTTCATTGCTGGTTTAATTGAGTTGGAACTTACTACAAATCCTGAAATCACGAGCGATGAGGGTCATGCAAGAGCGAAGGTCAATCAGGCTGGGGTTCCGCTGTTACAAATCAGCATCAATGTAGGAACGGATGAGGTGACAGTCCAAAGTGCCATCGGTGCAGAAAGCTTAATGGTGAATGGTGAAACCAGCCTCGCCCAAGCGGTGTTGAATTATTTATCTGAAAATAAAGACAACATCTCTGAAACGAAGGCCTTGGTGGATGAGCGACAAGCCAGCATTGCTGCCCTGTGGCAAGATCCGGAAGTTGTCGAAATCACAGGTCTCAATAGCTTGAACATCAATGTGGATCCCCTGAATGTGGACAAAGGCTATGAATATCTAATCACTGATTTGGAAGGAATTCCTTTGTTTAGCGTGGTTCTGAATGGTGACAATGGACAATTTGAAATGGACGCAATTGCCTATGAAGATGCTGAAGCATTGAGAGAGCCTTTGCTGAAAAAATTAACAGAGTCTAATGGGGCTAGTGAATTTGTTAAGTCTATCTTTGAGAAAAAGGAGGACGTTGAATCCCTTTTGGCTAGCGAAGCCTTTAAAACTAGTTTGGATGAATTGATTCTACTGGAAGCTCGAGAGGAAGAAGGGCGTGTCTACTATGACCTGGTGACCGATGATGAGGCTCAAGAAGTGGTGGGCAGCATTATTTTTGACAATGCAACCGGTAAACTTAGCTTTATTGAAGCGGGTGATGAGAATGAATGGAGTTTGGAAGAGATCCTCTCTGGCTCAAAAAAAAAGCCTTGATTTTACCTGATCATGTGCCAGCGGTTGCAGCCAACCAGGTGGATGAAGAAAAGATTAATATTTTGATTGGTGGAAAACATGGTAGTAATATGGACACCATGATTGTGGCTCAGGTGGACAGCTTGAATCAGAATGTGAAGATGGTGAGCATTCCGCGAGACATTTATTATAATGGGAGGAAGCTCAATGGCTATGGGACCGATCAAATCAAAGAGTATTTGGGCACCATCACCGGTTTAAAAATCGATCACCACATGATCATCGACATGTATGCTTACATTGAAGTGGTGGATCTTTTGGGAGGAGTGGATATTTATTTGAGTGAGCCAGTGGTGGACCCGTCTTACAAAACCTTTGACAATGGGGTGTGGAGCACCTTGAGCTATGACGTGGGATGGCATCATTTATCAGGCGTTCAATCCTTGCGACTGGCTCGCTCTCGTAAAACTTCATCTGATTTTGTTCGGGCTGAACGTCAGCAAAATATTTTAAGGGCAATTAAGGAGAAAATAAAAGCCTTGGAACTTGAGGATGCGGCTCAAATTTTATTGATGGCCCAAGCGGTGATCGATAAGTTGGAAACTGACATGGAAATGGAAGAGGTTTTGAGTTATGTCTATCGCTTCAGAAACTACGAAATGGAGCCTCGAGGGGTTTTGAGCACGGCTAATGTTCTGGTGTCGGACATGTACGTCTCCCCTGCTGCCCAGTCTAGAGCTGATGCGGGGTGTAGCACTCAAACCAATGAGGCAGGAGAATCTGTGACGAGCTGCCCTCAGGCTCAAGCCGCTTACATCTTACAACCTCGCAATGATTGGAATTCAGTGCGTTGGTATGTGGGGGAATTGTTGGCGGACTAATGAAAATTTCAAAACAATAAAAATCCCTCAATTTTTTGGGAGGATGACAGGTAATATTCATTCAATTTAGCCAGTCAAATCCCCCTTGAAAAAAAGGAGTTAGGCGAGATTTTTTTAAAGAATGATTTAACTATTAAATCAAAGTAAAAACAAGAGCAAAAAAGTAAATCCTGCTCCAAAAGCGGCTCCGACTAGCACTTCAAAGTGGGTGTGACCCAAAGACTCTTGAAGACGAGTGGAATGGTGTTCATTGATGACTGAAGCATGTTTACCTGCTTCGTTTCTGAGATAAATGGCATCGTACATTACAATCAAAGCCACCACGGCGGCAATCATGAATAGGGTGCTTTCAACCCCCTCTCGGTAGGCCACCATGACCACCATGGAAGAGACAAATGAAGAATGACCACTGGGCATTCCTCCGGGATTGACAAAACGAGGGTTGGAACGGTTTCGGGCCAAATCTATAAAAAATTTAACCGCTTCGGCTGCCAAAAGGGAGGCAAATGGAGCGATGACAGGGTAATTTTGAAGAAAGGTCATGTGATACGTGGGTTTGCTTTCATTTTAACATACTTTTTGAAGTCATTTGAGGTTAAAAATCACCTTGCCCACCTGCGTGAGCGACGATCAGTTTTTTCATCCTAACTCACCTTGGCTTGTGCTATAATGGTGGCGTGTGATGGAAAAATAAAAAAATAAATGACAACACATGAAAGACGCGTTTAAAAAAATAGTGGCCGTATTGACTCTGGTATTATTGAGCACTGGCTTGAGCGCCTGTGGTGGGGATGATGAACAGGAGCTGGTCTCAGTGGATTTAAATACGTATGAGGGAGACCTTTTTACGATTGACATTGATCCAACTTGGGAGGTCATTACCCCGTCTGATTTTTATGAGGAGATGCCAGATGAAACGGTGGTTGGCTTTGTTACCCCCGAGAGCTATGACGGTTTTTTCACCAATGTGAACATCACTCGAGAGGAGTTGACAAGTGAGCGAACTGCTATGGAGTACGGCAATTCAAATATCAACCAAGCCGCTCAAACTTTGGTTGATTATGAAAAAATTGATGAGCGACAGGTTGACTTGGGGGGTGTGCCAGGGGTGATTCACATCTACAATTCTAGACTTAACCCGACGGAAAAGCTGATTCGAAAGATTCAACTCTATACGGTGAATGGCAAAACTGGGTACATCATTAGCGGGGGCATGATGACGACCACTCCGGAAGAGGAAAGGAGTGAGGTGGGGCAGATGATTTTGAGTTTTAGATTTAAATAAAAGAACTTTAATAACAGATATAAATATGAAAAAATCACTCCTACTCCTACTCCTTGCACCATTACTCCTCAACAGTTGCGGAGGGCAGGATCAATCTTATAACAACACACCAGCGGAATTGAATGGAAGTTATGTTGGCAGTGATTACGAAGGCAATTACGTATGGGGCGGAGCCATGAACCTGGCCTGGACAGATTTGAGCGAGTCTATTTTAGAAGAACCTCTCACTCTAAAAACAGAAGACCCCACTGCCCTTAAAATGGTTGAAGCCTTTAATGATCCAGTGTTTGAAAAAGGTGATTTAGATGAGGCCAGCTACTACATAAAAAGTGGCTACGGGCAGGAGACAGTGAATCAAATCAACCAAGAATCACGCGAAAAATTCCCAGAAAAAAGCTTTGATGATTTAGATTTAAAATTAGCCCCTGAAGACATCATCGCCTATGCCTATTTTTTGAAAGAAGTGGAATATTTAGAGCCCTTTCAAGTGAAGGAGGTGGAATTTGAAGGAGAAACCGTCAATGGTTTTGAGGCGAATGAAACCCGAAATGTGGAAGTTGTACATTATTGGGATGATGATCAATTTTTGATTCAACTCCCCCTTCAAGATCCCGAAGATGAGCTGTTTTTAGCAAAAGGCTTTTCGATGGAGGGACCCGAGGACGTTTTGGAGAACCTAAGTGAATATGATCACTCTGGGATTGAAATGATGCGATGGAATGACACCTTTGAAGTACCTGTGATCAGCCTGGATTATCGCCGAGATTACTCCGAGATCGTTGGAAATTTTTTGGCCAATGAAAATTTTGAAGATCATATGATCACTCAGATGTATGAAAAAATAAAGTTTCAAATGGATGAATCAGGAGCCAGCGTTGAAAATGAGGCGATGATTGGAATTGATGTAGCTTCTGCCGGACCAGACTTTATCCCACCTCCGCCACCAACTCCCAGACATTTCATTTTAGATGAACCATATTGGGTGATCATGAAGCGCAGTGATTCAGACGTTCCTTATTTTATCTTGGGCATTCGAAACACAGAGCTCATGGAAATAGTGAGTGGGTGACGTACAATTTTAATGAGATTGAATTCACTAAATAAGACACACCCTATTCGTCAAGCAGGTCACTTATAGATGCTTCACCTTTCTTTTTTTGAAGAGTGCCCAGGTGCATGTCGCTGCGAACTCCAAAATCAACGCCATAGTGGTCTTCAATCGTGCCCACATGCGTGTCACTACGCTTAGCCCGAAGCTGCCCTGAAGCATTACGGGAGCGATCTCCTCGCATGCCTGTCTTGTTTTTTTTA
The DNA here is from genome assembly GCA_030426875.1 of bacterium. GTDB lineage: Bacteria > Patescibacteriota > Gracilibacteria > UM-FILTER-43-11 > UM-FILTER-43-11 > JAUHWS01. Next base: position 3,993 of record JAUHXI010000026.1, on the reverse strand, counting down.
GCCATTTTATTTGAGTTAAAAAATTAATGAGTGGTTCAGTGGGGCCAATGTCATCGGTCCTTTTGCTTAAAAAAGTGGACCATTTCGATGATCATTTCTCTTTGTCTTTGTGACAAGCCATCCTGAGAATTGAGGGCTAGCTTCAACAAGGCTTCGGCGTCCAACTGATGATCTTCTTTTTCTATAAAAACATTAAAATCAACCTTTAGAGCCTCTGAGATTTGAATTAACTTTTCAAGCCCCACCTTCCGCTTTCCTGATTCAATCAAATTGATGTAAGTCGAAGAATTCTTACCCAGGGCTTCAGCCAAATACCTTTGAGATACTTTTTTTTCTTGTCGGAGCGACTTAATCTTACTGCCAACGTTTTGATAAAAATTATTTTTCATTTTGACAATTATTTATCGATTTGATATTATCAATTTAGCAAATTGATATAATTTGTCAACTATTATTACTAACTCAATTGTTTTATGCACATCATTATTAACTGGATTGTGTTCTCACTTGCCATTGGCGCAAGCGCCTATTTATTGCCAGGTGTTACAGTTGAAAGCGCTGGCGTGGCCATTATAGCAGCACTTATCATCGGACTCATAAACGCGTTTGTAAAACCTCTATTGGTCCTACTCACCTTACCCATTAACATTCTAACACTAGGTCTTTTTACCTTCATTATAAATGGATTACTCATAATACTTGCTGCAAGCATTGTGGATGGCTTTTCAGTTGAGAATTTCTGGTGGGCTCTATTGTTCAGTTTCATTGTATCGTTTATCGCTTCGGCAATTTCAAAAATTGTAAAATAAATAGACGAGGCTTATTTTTATTATTCTAATTTCTATTATCATGTCAGACACTAATCCTTATTTAGAAAAATTCGCTGCCAAATATGATCAGTTAAAAGCAAAATTAACTGAATTGAAAGCAGATGCTAAAATTAAAGCAGACCTTGACAAAAGGGAGGTTGAAGTTAAAAAAGCCATGGAGGATCTAAAAACCTCAGCGGCCGATAATTTATCCGCTGCAAACGAAAAGGTTAAGTCAACATTGGACAGTTGGGAGAGGAAAATAAATGAAATACTAAGTTAAAAGTTGAAAGGGGTCGTCTGAAGCAACTTTTTCAGGTGGCTCCCCATTAGCTTTTAATAAAAAAATTTTGGAAAAAACAGTAATCAATACACTTTTAGAAAAATTAAGCCATTGGCTTGAAAAAGCTCTAGAGATGTTGCCCAATTTTACTGTAGCCATTTTAATTGTCATTATATTTGGGTTCCTAGCCAAGCTACTTTCAGCTTTAACACAACGCTCGTTAAAACATCTACACAAACGAAAGCAGGTTCAATACCTTCTCTCCAAAATAGTACGATGGGTTGTTCTATTGACTGGGTTTTTTATTGCCCTAAGTATTTTACAACTGGATAAAACTGTGACTTCGTTGCTAGCCGGAGCTGGGGTTCTAGGACTGGCATTGGGTTTTGCCTTCCAAGACATTGCATCCAATTTTATTTCAGGCGTACTCCTAAGCTTTCAATCTCCGTTTAAAATAGGTGAAATCATTGAACTTAAGGATGAAACCATGGGCAAGGTGATTCATTCAGACTTGAGGACAACTGTTTTAGAAACCTTTCAAGGACAAGTGGTGACCATACCGAATAAAAGCATTTTTCAAAACAAACTCGTTAACTACTCTCAAAAAGGCAGTCGACGCGTAGATCTAGAAGTAGGAGTGGCTTATGACACAGATTTAGAGAAGGCTCAAAAAATTGCCAAAGAATCCATTGATGAACTCAATACATCCACTCAAGAGGTTGAAGTCTTTTATCACACCTTTGATGGAAGCTCAATCAACTTTCAACTGCGGTTTTGGATTGATTTTAAAGACGAGGTTGATTATTTATCGGCTAAAAGCAAGGCAGTTAAAAAAATAAAAGACGCCTTTGCTAAAAACAATATCAACATTCCTTTCCCGATTCGAAACGTGTATCTTCAAAAAGACCAATAAAAGTTGCTTGCTATTTTTAATTTTAATGATTTGATTTCATGGGTCTTTTACTCAAAGTATTTAAAGCCTTCAAAGCACATCACACGCCTCAGTTGGCGGCATCCCTTTCTTATTACGCTATTTTTTCCATTGCCCCACTGATCTTATTACTCATGTCCCTGTTGGGAATTTTTCTAAATTCTTCTGAGATTCAAAGCTCTATTTTTTCTTTTTTACAGAGTAATGTTGGCAGTGAAAGCGCTGAAATCATTGACTCTATGATCAAGGGCTTGAGCGATAGGTCTGGGTCTTTTTTGGGAAATATCCTAGGAGGGATCGTGTTGATTGTGGCGGCAACAGGCGTTTTGAATCAATTGCAATATGCCTTCAATGTGATTTGGAATGTTAAACTAAAACCTAGCTCTGGGCTAAAAGTGACCCTAAAAAAGCGCCTACTCTCTTTTGTGTTGGTTTTAGTTGTAGGAGGTCTCATCTTCGCTTCGTTCATTCTCTCTACCGGCTTATCGATTGCGATTCGTTTCCTGAGTGACTCTCTACCATTTTTACGATATGCCTTCCCTCTTTTAGAGGTAGGAATTTCTCTGGGGCTCATGAGCCTATTATTCATGGTTTTATTCCAATACTTTCCAGATGTGAAACTAAAACTATCGGATGTTTGGAGAGCCGGACTGTTAACTGGATTATTGTTTTTGGTGGGTAAAATAGGAATTTCTTGGTATCTCACCACGGGGGGTGGACTCTCGTCCTATGGTGTGGCGGGGTCTTTTATCGCGATTTTACTATGGATCTACTACTCGAGTCTGATCTTACTTTTTGGGGCTGAATTCAATCATATCTGGATGAAGGAAAAAGGCTTCAAAATCATTCCAGAAAAAGTGGCCATAAAAAACAATAAACGGGTGATATTGTCATTAGCTCCACGCTCAAAAATCCTGCAAAAACTGTGGGCCATCAAGACCGTATTGAAAAAAGAATTTCAACTAATCAAATGGATATTAATAATCAAAAAAAAGATCAAAAGACAGTGGCAAAAATTTATAAATTAAGGCTCAACTTAATCCAAAATCATGAACAATACATCATTTAATAAAGTCACCGAAACACTTTTCATAGTATTAGTGGTCGGACTCTGTATCACTTTTATAAAAGTCTTTAATATATCTGTCATTTTTGTTGGCCTGGCAGCTATATTACTAGCCATTTTATTCTATAATGTGAGTCATTGGATTCAAAGTAAGTTCAAACTATCTTACAAAACTTGCTATGGACTGATGCTACTGGTCGCATTAGGATTAATAGTTTTATTTAGCCTATTCTTATGGGCAAGTATCTCCTCCCAAATCGATGAGTTGATCAAAGAACTCCCCAAAACGCTTGAACTACTGATGGATAAAGCCCAGAATGCCGAATGGTCACGCAAACTGATGGAAATTATACGAAAAAAAAGTGAATCCGAAGGTCTATCTCTAGGACTGCTCACTGCATCAAACGCCTTAAAAGGGTTGGGGTCATTGGTCGTCATGGTGATTTTAGCTATATTTATAGGCATGGATCCAAAGACTTATAAATCTGGCGTTCTGTCTCTTTTTAATAAGCAAAAAAGTAAACTGAAGGAATTCTTTAAAAAGGCTCATGCACAATTGAGCCATTGGCTTTTTGCCAAACTTTTGGCCATGTTAATCATCAGTGTATTGACCGTGGTTGGACTCATGATTCTGAACATCAGATTAGCCCTTATTTTAGGTATACTAGCTGGCTTACTGTCATTTATTCCAAACTTCGGACCACTCATCTCAGCCATCCCTGCTGTTTTATTAGGATTGTCACAAAGCAGTGAAAAAGCACTCATGGTTTTAGGTCTGTTCACCTTAATTCAAATTGCTGAAAGCTATGTCATTTTGCCATTTATTTACAAGCAAAAGGTTAGTTTACCCCCTGCACTAACCTTATTTTTACAAATACTACTAGGGGCTTTATTTGGAATATGG
>JAUHXI010000025.1 GCA_030426875.1 bacterium | reverse complement strand
GGCGGCGATGCAGAAGATGTTGTCGAAATGATTTGTCTCCACCTTCAAATCTGCCATTTCACCCACTTTAAACGCAGCTTCCGGAAAATTTTCCCTCGCCTTCTCGAGTAATGTTGAATTATGATCCACACCCAAATAATTCACTTTTTTTGGCTTCAAAAAATCATAAAATCGCCCATTTCCACAGCCTAAATCTAAGATTGTTGAGCCTTCTTCTACATAATTTAAAAAATCCTCAAACTCTGCCCATTGTTGCTTGCGCGTCCGATTGAATTCCGAGGCAATGGCGGTGTAGGAGGCTTTGACGCTTTCGATGGTTTTTTGTGGGTGATTCACGAAGATGGCGTTAGTGATTTCCAATTTTTATTTGGAAAGACGACCACGATTCTCGTGCCAAGTATTCCTCTGCACGGAACCTCTCGGTGACTCGAGGCGAGAATGACGGTGGGATTTCTGGCTAAAATTCACCCATGGTTCTTCCATATGTCTTTTATTGAGTTTCCAGCCATTTTTCCGCATCAATGGAAGCTTGGCATCCCATGGCAGCGGCGGTGATGGCTTGACGGTAGCGGTGGTCCACACAATCACCCGCAGCGAACACGCCAGGAATGTTGGTCATGGTGTTTTCATTGTGAATAAGGTAGCCATTTTCATCCTTATTAATTTCTTCAAACAGTTGGGTCACTGGAACGTGTCCGATGGCCAAAAACATCCCATCTAGTTCCACTTCTGACGTTTCGCCGGACACGGTGTCTTTTAACTTCAAACCGGTCACTTTCTGCTCACCCAAAACCTCTTCGACGCCTTTATTGGTCAAGATTTCAATTTTTTCATTGGCTCGCACCCGGTCGAGCATGATTTTGGAGGCTCTAAATTCTTCCCGTCGATGGACTAGATAGACTTTACTGGCGAATTTAGTCAAAAAGTTGGCCTCTTCCATGGCGCTGTCGCCTCCGCCGATCACGGCCACTTTCTTTTCGCGGAAGAAGAATCCATCACAAGTTGCGCAGCTAGAAACCCCCCTTGCCCACAATCTTTCCTCTGACTCCAATCCTAATTTTCTTGGTTTAGCCCCAGTGGCAATAATGACCACTTTGGCTTCATATTCTTCTTCTCCCACATATACTTTTTTTGGGGTGGTGGCAAAATTCACTCGGGTCACGTCTTTGCTGATGTATTCCGTCCCAAAAACAGCGGCTTGGGCTCGCATTTCTTTCATGAGTTCTTTTCCGTCAATTCCTTTTTCAAACCCGGGGTAGTTTTCGATGACGGTGGTGGTGGTCAGTTGACCCCCGGGTTGCCATCCTTCAAAACAAAGGACGGATAAGTTGGCGCGACTGGAGTAAAGGCAAGCGGTGTAACCGGCAGGGCCTGCGCCGATGACAATGACGTCGTGAATGTTTGACATGATTTTATTATTTAGCGTATTGATTGCACTAGTTTGAGTATAACAAAAAACCCAAACTTTTGTGTAGCCCTTTCTCACAATTTATTTTTTGTGAGGGTTAGATAGGATCACCCTCTTTTTAGTTTGAATCAATTCCATAAAATAATCATTGATTTCCCAGACATTTCAGAGGAGAAACGAGCGGACAAGAAGATGAATAAAGGAATTAAGGTTGATTCCGCGTCGTATTCTCCCCAGCCGTTTTTGCTTCGTTTTTGCGGTCAAAAATGAAGAAAAGAAAAAAAAACAAAAAAAGAGGTGAAATGGAGGGGTGGGGTATTGCAGTGGGAATTGAGGTTGAAGTGAGGAAGGTTTTAAACTAAAAAAAGGGTGATCCGTTAGATAATCATTCAAATCCCCTAAAATTATCCTTGTTAACGATGGTGTCATGGAGTGTACTGAGTCCTTCCCTTGTTGAAAAAAGAGTTTTTATTTCTGTCGGTTCATGATCCCCTTCAATTTGAGCTGATAGTGTTATTAATGGTAGCCATGGGTCCCTCTTAACATTGATTACAGCCTTTCTACCGTCTTCCATCGTACAGCTGTAAATGTATTCTAGCTTTACTGCCTTTACAAATTTAACATTCCCAAATCCTACCTGTTGCACAATTTTTTCCATAACCTCGGGGCATGTTTCATCTATATTTTTTTTTATGTTTTCAATGGCTTGGCCAAGATTCTGCCCGCCTGCATAAGATCCCCGAATATTATTTCTAAAGGTTGGGTATTCAAAATCAATACCAATTCCACCATTAGGGAGTTTCATCATGGATAGTTTAAATGGTACTCCTTCGTATGTGAATGTTATAGGGTATCTATTGTCTCTGCCATGCATCTTTATGTCATTCAGTCCTTTTTGGCTAAGCGTGGAAATTATTTGCTCATCTGTTGGCATTTCATTTTTGGGTGTATTTTCTTTAGACTTATTTACTTCTAAAGCCCTCTCAAGGTGGGGCGTTTTTTGAAAGAACACTAAGCGTTTTTCAGCTGCATGAAATTGAAATATATTTAAGGAATTTTGTTTTATTAACATTTTTTTAGTGTTATATTTATAATAATAACATATTTAATGATTTTAATCAACTTATTTGAACACAAAATCCTTTTTAATAAGAGGAATTCTAAAAAATTCATCCTTCCTAAATTCATGCTAAACTGAGCCCATGAAAATTGCTTTAGTTCACGAAATCCTCATTAAACTCGGGGGGGCTGAGCGTGTGGTTGCTAAATTAGCAGACATGTACCCCAAAAGTCCTATCTACACCCTGCTTCAGGATGCTCAAAAAACTGAAGAATATTTTGGGGATAAGACCATTATCACTAGCCGTTTGCAGCCCTATTTTGACATGTTGAAACGACCTCAATGGCTGCTTTCAAAAATGCCTGGTGCCATCGAAGCCTTTGACTTCAGCCATTTTGATGCGGTGATTTCCAGCAATTCCGCCTTTGCTCATGGCCTCAAAACGGGGCGAAAGATAAAGCACATCTGCTACTGTCATTCACCCATGCGTTATGCGTGGGACTACACCCATCAGTACACCAAAAACATGTCTGGCTTCAAGCAGCTTGCCATTGCCAAGCTCCTCAATTCCATTCGTGTGTGGGATTTTGAAGCGGCGAGCCGTCCCAATCGCTTTGTGGCTAATTCAAAACATGTTCAAAAGCGCATTCAAAAATATTATCGACGCCCTGCTACGGTCATTTATCCTCCAGTTCAAGTTAAAAAATTCAAAGTCACCTCCAGCCACGAGGATTACTTTTTGATTGTGTCCGCGTTAACTCCTTTTAAGCGCATTGATTTGGCAGTTGAGGCCTTCAATAAGCTCGGTCGTAAGCTTGTGATCATTGGGGATGGAAAGCATCGTAAGGCCCTCGAATCCATTGCCAAAGACAATGTTGAATTTTTGGGTCGAAAATCTGACGAAGAAGTGCAGACGTATATGCAAAACTGCCGCGCGTTCATCTTTCCGGGTGAGGAGGATTTTGGCATGACTCCTGTTGAAGCCATGGCGGCAGGAAAGCCAGTCCTCGCTTATGGTTTAGGTGGGGTTTTGGAATCCGTTATCGAAGGGAAGACCGGTGAGTTCTTCTACGAACCCACTGCTGCTTCGCTCATGAAAGGCCTCACTCGCCTAATGCTCCACGAATCGGATTACAATCCTAAAAGCATTCGCAAGCAGGCGGAGAAATTTGATGAGGCCGTGTTTGAGGATAAGATGAGAAAGATGGTGGAGGGGGTTTAGTAGAGACGCAAAATCTTGCGTCTTTACTAAATTCCGCTATCCTAAACCCAAATAAAATAAACCCCCATGCTCGAACGCAACAGCAATTCCCATAAAGGTGACAATGGCCGCATCATGATCATTGGTGGTTCCACCATGTTTCATGGAGCGCCTATTTTATGTAGCCTTGCAGCCGAAAATTCGGGGGTTGATCTGGTTTTCCCATTTTTACCACAGAGTCAAAAAGAGGCGGCCAAAACCTATTCTCTGAATTTCATTCTCCAAACGTTTGAAGAAGAAGTGCTTACGTCGAAAGATGTTAAAACGCTCGTCAATTTCAGCCAAAAAATGGATTGTGTGGTCATGGGGCCTGGCTTGGGGACGGATAGGAAGACCAAGGAGGCTGTTAAATTGCTCCTTGCCAAGCTCCAGGTGCCTACCGTGGTGGATGCGAGTGCCTTGATGTACAGTAATGAGCTGCCAGAAATCTGTGTGCTCACGCCTCATCGTGGGGAGTTTAAGCAGTTGACGGGAGATGATCCCACGCCTGAGAATGTTCAAAAATGGGCGAAGGACATGAATTGTACGATCCTTTGCAAAGGTCCACAGGACATCATTGCCGATGCAGAGGACATTGCCTTGAACAACACTGGCAATGCCATGATGACGGTGGGGGGAACGGGGGATGTGCTTGCTGGCTTCATCGGTGGGCTCATGGCTCAGGGGATGATGCCGTTTGAGGCCTGCAAGCAGGCAACGCGAATTCTGGGTATGATCGGGGAGAGTTTCGAAGGACTTGAATCCAGCCTCAAAGCGGTTGAGTTGGCGCGGGCGATTCCAATTTCCATGGCGAAGTTGATGTGAGGTAAGGACGCGATTAATGGCGTCCTTACAGAATATTTAAAAAATCATGATCCATACATTTAAAATTTTTGAACCCCACTCAAAAAAGCTCATCCATGGCGTCACCGATCGCTCAATGGGTTCTTTTAAGGAGGGAAATCCTGATTTTTTAAAAAATGTGGAAGCTTTGGGGATGGGGAGGCCGCCGCGTACGGTTCAAGCCCACTCAGATGTTATTTTGGAGGTGGATCATCTGCCTGATGGGCTATTGCCGGATTCAGATGGTTTTATCACTCAAAGTAAAGACTTGCTTTTGATGGTTAAAATTGCTGATTGCCAGGGGGTGATTCTTTATGATCCTGAGCATGAGGCGGTTGGCGTGGTGCATTCAGGATGGAAGGGCTCGGTGCAGAATATCATTGGCAAAGCGGTTCAAAAAATGAAGCGGCAATGCCAATCGGATCCCAAAAAACTTCTGGTTGGCATTAGTCCTTCGCTTGGCCCTTGTTGTGCTGAATTTTCGGATCCCAAAAACGAACTTCCCGCCTTCTGTCACCCTTTTATTCTCAAAAACAATCATGTGGATTTTTGGAGCTTGAGCCAAAAACAACTTGTTGATGAGGGGGTTTCACAGTTAAATGTGGAGGTGGCTGGGGTTTGTACGAAGTGTGGTTCAGGCTATTTTTCTCATCGGCGGGGGGATGGGGGGCGAATGGGGGTGTTTGCAAAATTGATTTGAGAGTTTTTGTGGAGACGTGATTCATCGCGTCTCCACAAAAAACCGATTCCAAAATCATTCCGAAGGCGAGGCAGGCCTCCAGACCTCGCCTTCGGGGGTAAAACAATGTATTATTCATTTGCTTATTCCTTAGCTTTAGTTCCACTCATGGAGTACACCAAATTCATTCTCACGCACTTCATCAATGCCTGTTATGTTGCATTAATGGGTCGAGTTTTACTTTCTTTTGTGGACATGAGGCGGGAGCACAGGGTCACTCAATTTTTGTATCACTTGACGGAGCCGGTCATTGCTCCGATTCGGAATGTTTTGCCGCGGGTGGGGATGTTTGATTTTTCGGTACTGGTTGTTTTTGTGTTGCTGGGGTTCATGCAACGTTTTGTGGTGGCGCTTTAAGCAGTTACAAGTAAGATGCCTTGAAAAGGCTGCATTGTTTTCAGGAGCCGAGTTGATGGGGATGGTTGATATGTTTACTCATTAAAAAACTAAAAATGAAAAGCCGAATCCATTTCCTTTCAATTTTATTGATTCTGTTTACGCTCACTGGTTGTAATCTGAACTTTTTATTTGACCCCATAGAGCCAGTTCAACCCCTAGAGCCAGTTCAAGAAGAACCTAAGTTTGTTGAGGGTGTGGAGCTTAGAGATGGTCACATTTATGTCAATGGCTTGCATTTGGGAGGTTGGACGAGCGAACATGCTTTCGATGTGATGGGCGATGATTTTACTTTGCTCACCGAACCAGGGGAGTACGGTTGTGAGGAGCAGTTTTATTTTTCTTATGCAGGTGGAGTCTATTTTATGTTGTATGGGGCTTACGAGGACAATTGGTTCACTCCTAATGATTATTTCTCTATAGTTGCCCCATCTCCCATTTCTGATGAGGGGTTTGAGCACGTGGGACTTTGTCACTTTAAAAATCATGACAATGCCATCTTTAATGGCTTGATTATTGATGAGGCAGATGTTAATGCTTTTCGTCTTAGTTCCAGTGGAACGTTCATTCGAGATGACATGCATGTTTTTGATGATGGAGGAGTGATTTCCAAGGATCCAGAGCATTTTGAAACACTTGAAGGTTATTACGGTAAAGATTCTACGCAGGTTTATTCTTGGGGAAAGCCGATAGTGGGCGCGGACCCCATGAGTTTTGAAGTTATTTATCTTCCCCATTTAGATTTGCTTTTGGGGCGTGACAAATACACTGTTTATTTTCAAGGGGAGGAGGTAGAAGGTTATGATGGACGCCCCCTTGAAACCTTGAGTAAAACTGATATTTTCCCCAACTATTTGAAGTAATGTGGTTAAAATCTGCCTCCAAAAGCTAAAAAGTTTCCTCAAAAAGCAAAAGCTTTCTTTTTAAAAATTCCCATCCCCAAAGATTTTTCTGATTTTTGACAATCCAAAGGCTAACAGTTTCCCAGTAAGAAAGTTCTTGACTTTTTCACTCAGTTTTCCTAAAATCATCAGGCTTACTCCGAATATTCTTTAAACCCCTTTCTCATAGCTAAGCGATTACGTGTTAATCAGGCGATAAAAGTTCCTAAAGTGCTCCTTGTTGAAGGGGAAGAAGTGGTGGGTGAAATCACTACCGAAGAGGGAATTCGCCGTGCTAAAGAAAGAAATCTAGATTTGGTTGAAGTGTCTCCCATGAGCAGTCCACCGGTGTGTAAGATCATGGATTTTGGCACCTACCTTTACAATCAAAAAAAGAAGGACAAGAAGCAGAAAAAGGCTCAAAAGCAGACTGAAACTAAAACCGTCCGCTTGAGCATACGAACAGGCCTTCATGACATGGAGATCAAGGCGAAGATGGCCCGTAAGTTTCTTGGAAATCGCAGCATCCTGAAGGTGGTTATCATCTTTAAAGGGCGAGAAATGGCCCATGGAGACCTTGGCTTCGCCAAGATGGATGAATTCTTCAAAATGATCGAAGACATTGCTACGATTGAGCAAAAGCCCAAACGTCAAGGGTACCAGATGACGATGATTTTAAATCCAATTAAGTAATTAAAACCTTATGCCAGGAAAAGCCAGACCCGGAAAAATCAAGACCCGCAGCAGTGCCAAAAAACGCATTAAGAAGACGGGGACAGGGAAGTTTGCTCACGAAAAAGCAGCTCACAACCATTTGCTTGGACAAAAGTCTAAAAAGCAAAAGCGTTTGGCTGGCCGCACTTTGGTGGCTAATGGCTACGGAAAGACACTTAAAAAGATGTTGCCTAATTAAGAGTCTTCCATCTTAGAATTTGAATCAATAATAATTTAACAAGTCATAAGTCATGCGAGTAAAACGAGGTGTTGCTGCCCATGCGCGGCATAAAAAAGTCTTAAAGCTAGCCAAAGGGTATCGAGGAAAGCGCAAAAATGTTTTCAAGTTGGCTAAAAATGCTGTCATGAAGGCGGGTATGAATGCCTACCGTGATCGTCGACTAAAAAAACGTAGCTTCCATAGACTTTGGGTTTTGCGTATCAATGCAGCATGCCGTCAAAATGAACTTCGTTACAGCCGGTTCATTTATGGTCTGGAACTTGCAGGTGTTAAGGTCAATCGAAAGATGCTTGCGGAACTGGCTACCAATCATCCTGAGGTCTTTGAAGCTCTTGTGAACGAGGCTAAGGCAGTGCTTCCGGCTCAAGGTGAGGCTCCTGATTTGGATGCTTTGGCTAAACGAATGAAGGGGGCTGCTAAGGCTCCAGCTAAAGCTGAGGCTTAAAACCTTTTTCCTTTCAATGAAAAACAAAAAACCCCTCAAATGAGGGGTTTTTTGATGGGAGGTTTTTTTCTGATCAATCTGTAGGGACACAAGATTTTGTGTCCCTACGGAAAACCACACAAAGGCATTGATTTTCCGCCTTATTTCTGCTATAATGTAGAGATTAAAATCAAAAACAAACCATGAAATTAATCGCTAAATGCTTTATTATTCTCAGTTTTGTGCTGTTTCTTGGCTCAGTGCCTGAGTTTTCGCATGCTCAAATCTTTGACCCTGTTTTTGACCCAGGTAGTGATTCTGACACGCCTTATGGGATTTGTTTGGAAGCGGGTGTGTCTGATCCGGAACACGAGAATTTTGATGCATGTAACGGTGTTGATTGTTCTAATCCTCAAGATGAAGATGAAGTGCTTAAATGTTCTTCTGATGTGAATACGGGTACGACTATTGCTGGGGAGTCCTTGGGAAGCACTGGATTGACAAATAGTAGTAATATTGGTGAATTCATTATAAAATTGATCAATGCGTCTCTTCCATACCTCACCTTAGCTGCATTTTTGGGCTACTTGGTGGCGGGTTTTTTGTATGTTACAGCTTTGGGGAATGATGAGCAGCTGGGGAAGGCTAAAAAAATCCTCCTTTGGTCTTCTGTGGGCTTGATTATTGTTATCTTGTCGTTTGCCATCACTCAGTTCTTTACAGGAGATTTGGTGGAAGGTTTAAATGCTTGACCTTATTTAGACTAAAAAGCAATTGATACTTGAAAAAATAAAAAAATGAATGTTAAAATCTTAAAATTCGGCTTGAGGGCATTACTTCTCTTTCTAGTTTTGGGATTTACACTCCAAATGATTCCAGATGCCTTCGCTCAAGGTCTGAATAACGCAGTGATAAATAATGACATCGACGAGCAGCAAGGTTTGAGTGGTGGGGGTTCTGGCTTGGTCATTGAGCAGGGAGATGCCGTGATCAGTGATAGTATCGACAAGCGACCTATTGCTGATGTGGTGCTTTCGATGGTCAATTTTTTCATTGGCTTTCTTGGTTTCATCGCTGTGGTAATGTTTGTCTACGCGGGGGTGCTCTGGGTGGTTTCTAATGGAAATGATGAGACGATCACAAAGGCGAGGAAGATCATGATGTATGCCGCGTTGGGTATTCTTGTGGTGATTCTTTCCTTCTCAATTGTGCGTTTTATTGCCAACAGTGCCGGGGAGGGTCAGACCTGTACCATTGATGCGGATTGTCCTAATAATGGGCTTTGTAATGAAAATAACCTTTGTGAGGCTCAGGCAGAAGGCGGTAATACTTGTAATGCGGATGCGGACTGTGCTCAGGGCTTTACGTGTACCAATAATGTTTGTCAGTTCCCGATTGGCTTTGTTTGTTTGACGAGTGCTGATTGTAGCTCTGGTCAATACTGTGGGGATGATAAATCATGTAAGGACGGAGGCAGTGAAACGTGTAACGTTAATTCTGATTGTGATGCACCCGAGCAATGTGATGGATTTGGCTTTTGTCACAATCCAAATGGGGGCTCAGGAGCTCAATGTAGTGATAATACGGATTGTTCAACCGGTTATGTTTGTAATAAAGACCAGGATAAGTGTGAAATCCAAGGGGGTGGTAATGGCCAAGGTATTAATGGAGGTGAGAGTCAGGGGATTGCCATTGAGACATTGGGTGAGATGGATGGAAATATTGACGCCTTGTCTGATGACCTCGCTGATTTGGCTGATGAGATTGAAGCCCTTGAAGATGCGATTAAAAATGCCATTAAGGACATTTTGACCCAGGGGACGCTTCAGGAAAAAATTGATGGCTTGGAAGCCCTTGTTGATAGTCCTGATGAAGCCTTGATTCCTTATATTGATGACTCCCTTGTGTTTTTGGTGGATCGCTTAGTCAATGCGCTGACAAAGCTTTTGTTGATTCAAGAGCAGCTGATTGATTTGCAGGGGGTTATGCCTGAATCGAAGGTTACCAATGAGGCGTGGGATGAGACGAAGGAGGCTTTGGATAATTTAGCGGGTGATCCGATGAGTAAGATTTTTATTACTCAGTTTCAAAGTCAGTACACTACCCTTAAGGAGCTAATTTTAACGTTTCCTGTTGTTAAATCTCAAATTAAAGCGGTTCCGGCTCAGGGCAATGTCCCTTTTACAGTCAGTTTTGATGGTTTGGATTCAGTGGATCCAACAGGAGGGACGATTAGTCAGTATACCTGGACCTATTTGGACAATGAGGGGAATCTTCAGTCTTTGGGGGATCCAAATGATCCAAATCAACCGTTTGTGACCCATACTTTTACCGAGCCTAATGCTTATAATATTCGTTTGCAAGTGTCTACCAGTAATACTGATGAAGATGGCTTTAAGATGGCTATGGATGGTGTATCAACAGTTTTGGTCAAGGCCAATCCTCCCGCGTCTCAAGTGGCTTTTTTGGTTAATGACATCAAGCCGCTTGATGTGCACAATGTGACGTTAGAAGAAGCGGCAGCTGGGGTTAAATTCGATCCCTCTGTTACAACAGCAGCTCCGGGTCGGACGATCACAAATTATGACTGGTATTTTGGGGATGGGCTTCGTGATGAGCGAACCTTGCCGTCGCCTGTCACTCACAGTTATGGGCAGCAGGGTGAGTATTTTGTCACCTTGATTGTGACTGATGATGCTAAAATGCAAGACAAGCGGGTGGTTAAAATAGTGGTTAAACCACTGGCTGCTCAAATTGATATTGAACCCGGGGAGGGGAATGTGAACACTGAATTCCGTTTTCGAGGGATTGAAAGTCGGAGTGACAATGGCATTATTACTGATTATGAGTGGCGTATTTTGGACGATCAGAATGCGGTGGTCACTCAGGCCAATGACGAGAACTTTTACCACACGTTTGAAACCCCTGGTTTCTATTCGGTTGAGCTTTTGATCACTGATACTACAGGGGCTCAGGATAAGCAGGTGCAGCCACTCGAGGTGCTTTCTCGTGACCCTGTGGCGAGTTTTAAAATCGATATTCCAGATTTAAATAAGCCCAATACATTGACCTTTGATGCATCTAATAGTTATGACCCTGATCAGGGAGATGGCATCACCTATTCCTGGGATTTTGATGGGGATGGTCAGTTTGAAATCACAAATACGGATGAAATTTTGGTGACCCATAAGTACCGACGCGTGGGTATTTTTGAGGCCATTTTACAGGTCCGTGACGCTTTTGGTCAGAGTGATCAATTTGAGCAGACCATCACCATTGATTCGGTGTTGACCAGTGAGATTGAGGTCGATAAAAAAGCGGTTCAATTGGGTGATGAGGTGACCTTTACAGCTGCAAATTCAACGGCTGTGGCCTATTTGTGGGAATTTGGAGATGGAGAAACGGTGAGCACAAGTCAAAATACAGTCACTCACACGTATGCTGAAGAGGGAAAGTATGAGGTTAAGCTCAATTTTTTTGATAGTGATGATGAAAATAATACGGTCACTACCTTTGTTTTAGTTTCAGAGGGTGACAATCCCATTGCTTTGGCTGAAGCTCAGGTGGACAATAAATCCTTGGCCTTGGTCAGTGATTTATGCGGTGAGGGTAAGTCGGGTCATGTGGTGACGCGTTCGCAAAATATTTCGCTGTCTGCTGAAAGTTCCGTTAATCGGGATGGTACCGGGCGTTTACTCAGTTATAATTGGACGTTTTCTGACGGTCAAAAGGACACGCGGAAGGCCTTTATTCAACGGTTTCCTGAGCTCAATGAGCCAGGTCAATGTTTTTCTGTCGAATTGTCGGTTCGTGACGAGCTCAGTGGTAAAATCAGCAATGAAGATGTCTTGTATTTTAAAGTGGTCAATCAACTCCCTACTGTTCGTGATTTTGTAGTGATGGATGAGGGGGATTCAGAGTTGGTCACACCAACCAAGGTTCAGCTTAGAATTGTGGGCCCTGAGGA
>JAUHXI010000204.1 GCA_030426875.1 bacterium | reverse complement strand
TTGTCCTCCATATTTATTTTATTTATTATTTATTATTTTCTAATTTTCATTTATATGAATTATATTAATCGCAAAATCCGTTCCATTTCGGCTGCTTCGGCTACTGTTATGGCATTTGGATTTTTGGCATTGGTGGCTCCTGGAGCTAATGCCAATCAAATTCAACTTCCTTTCATTGAATTTGATCCTGATCCTGCGGAAGTTTTCCATCTTGACCAAGAGAGTGAAATAGAATTTGACGTGAAGTTCGGAAATCTTCTTGGAGACACTGAAGTGATCCTTGAGATTGACAAAAAAGATAACATTTTACTTTTTTCTGAAGTTGACTCGCTGACATATAAGGCTAATGGCATTAAAACATTCGCTTGGGATGGTGAAATCAATAACATTCCCATGGCTACTGGTACCTATACAGCAAGGTTAAGTGCTCCTAATAATAATGCGGTTAAAGCATTGACCTTTGACTTTGAAATGATCGACAATGCTAATGACACAGAACTTTCTTTTAAAGACACGCCTGAAGACACATACCGTTTGGGTGACCCAGCTCAAGAAATTCTAGTTTCACTGGACAATTTTTATGCTGATACTGATGTTGAAATCTGGTTAGAAAAAGAAGGTAGCAACAATAAAATTCTTTTGAATGAAAAGGAATATTTATCTGATATTATTACCCCTCTCTACCTTTTTGATGGAGAAGATATCAATGGAAATGAATTATCTCCAGGGAAGTATGATATTCATGCACAAGGAACTTATGACGGAAATAAGAAAACAAATGAATTGAGTGAACCACTTGAAATCTTGGCTAAGCAAGGGATTCCTTCTATTTCATATGAAGACGGAACACCTTCTAAAACTTACACGTTGGATGACAACGACCCATACGAAGTGGATATTGAATTGGATGACTTTGATGGAGATGATGTGACCGTTAAGTTTATGCTAGAGGGTCCTCAAGATGATAATAATCCTGATGAATTCACCACTGATACTCAAGTATTTGATGGGAATGAGGCTCACACGCTCACCCTTGATAACGATGACATTGATGAGCCAGGTGAATATAAGGTTACTTTTGTTGGGGAATATGACAACAATGAAGAAACCAATGAGTTGAGCTACACCTTAAATATTAAGGAAGCATCTGATGATAACTGTGCGGGCTTTGATGATGTTGATGCAGATTACAAATATTGTGATGCCATCGAATTCGTTAAGGATGAGGGGATTATGACCGGTCAAGGTAATGGTGATTTCGACGCTGAGGATTCAATGAATCGAGGTGAGGCTGCAAAGATTTCACTAGAAGCATTTGGTCTTTATAATGAAAATAAGGATTATTGTGATGGATTGTCTAATTCTCTTCAATTGAATGACATCACCACTAAAGCTGCTAAGTGGTATAACAACTATGTTTGTCGTGGTTTAGAACTAGAAATGATCACTGGCTATGTGGGTGGAGATGATGATAATTTTTACCGTGCGTCGCGCGATGTGAGTGTTGCTGAGGGAATGGCTCTTATTCTTCGAAATGTTGATGAAGACATGCCATCTCAGTTTGCAAAAACTTACAATAATTTTGATGAAGGAAAATGGTACAGCGAATACGCTGCATTTGCCTATGAGAACGACTTGTTTGTTGACATGGGGATTTCTCCAAGTGATCCCATGACTCGTATTGAAATGGCTTACATGCTTTATCAACTTGATGACATGAACCTTCTCTAAGGATTGAAGCACTCTGATAAAAAACCCCGCTCAGTGATGAGTGGGGTTTTTTATTCACTTGTTTTCTGTGCTTGTGAAATCATGGTGGCCCTCAAGAAATCAGCAATGATCCGTGCTAAGTATCCAATCCAAACACTTTTTACTTCCCTAAAAAAAACTGATCACTCACCACCGACCCTTGATCACTTTTAAAATAAATTGTGAATTAAAGAAGGTGTATGAGCCAGATTGTAAATTCCCATCACACATTGGGCCACCAATTGTTCCAATCTACCACCATCATGGCTCCGAAACCAATTGTGACTAGCATCCAAGGGAAATAGGTAAAACCCAAAGCAATTAACTTTGGTTTACGCTTTTCTGTGAAATTTTTTTCGAGCAGTGATTGGATCCGTGGGATGTTTTTTTTATGCTGCTTTTGATTCTTTCTCACCTCCTCTATATTGCTGCCACCCGGCCAAAATATAATGAATCGATGTTTGCCTACTTTTAGGTAGGGTGTCTGTAGGGTGTTCGAAAGGAAGGGTTGAAAGCAGTACTCCTTTGATTCAGGGGTTATGACTTTTTTCCCAAAGCTAATTTTCATTATAGTTCCTGATTTGATTTCAAAAGGTAGCGGCTTTGATCCCGATTTT
>JAUHXI010000203.1 GCA_030426875.1 bacterium | reverse complement strand
CACTTAAGTTATTTCACTTAACGGTCGCGTATAACCATCAGTTACGGGCTAAATTAACGATTATTTTCGATTTAGCACAGACGTTAGGAATTCCGAGTGGATTCGGACGTAGTCGAATCCGCCGTAATTGCGGTTATACATTTTTTGCAGGAGTTCCTATAATTATTCTAATGGAAATAAAACAAATTTTCACCTAACGTCCGCATATATGCGATGTTTGGTAGGGCTATAGTATCGCGAAGCGTAGCCCTGCCAAATATGGGCGAGTGAAACGAGCCGCATACACGCTTTTAGGTGATGAATTTAAAAACTTTAATCACCTATAAACTTAATATAGTGCCCATCATTATTTTCAATAAATTGGATAAATTCTCGAATTAAATTTTGTGTTTCATGATCTGTCTTACTTTTCAATCTTTCCAATTCTGCTATTACAAATGGTACTTGAAGATGATTAAAAGTTGTGTCGTCAAATTGGGCAATAGAACCTAGCCATTTATATTTTTCTAATTTTGGGTCAAGCTCCCATAAAACCCCATTTATAGAAGCAAAATTTAGCCCAGAATCTCTTAGCAATTTGTGATTTTCATCTTCGAGAATGCATCCTATGTGTTGAGCCATAACTTTTAGAGGTTTTAAAATATTTCAACTAGTTTCAAACCAAGCTTTAACCTCTATAAAAAGCAAAATTTGCATTCACACCAAGGTAAGTGATAGAGTTAGAAGCCGACTTTAGTATATAAATGAATCAACGATGAATAAAGTAGAATTATTGAGCGAGGCGAAAAATGAGCTGAGATTAAGAAGTCATGCACCACGCCCATAGGACGTGGCTTGTAGGCTCAGACTCCAGCCCCTATAAGGGGCTTAGGACTACTTAAGCCTGATGTAAACAAGTGAATAAAATAAAGAAGAAAAGTTTTGATCATCATTTTTTTAAAAATGAAAGAGTGGTCACCTTAAAAAGTTGGGGGGAGCTGGAACGCTGGAATTGTAGAACATGATGGATTCACACCGGCAGAGCCGGTGGTTTATTGGTTGTAATTAAAGCCCCAAAACCATAAAAAATTACCTCAGCTGCATTAAAAAATACCTCGACCACATAAATCAAGACCCTTTAGAGGATCCCAAAAATCATTCAATCCACAAAAAATGCAAAATACAGACTCATGATTTCACCTGGATACCCTTGTGGCTTACGGGTGAGTGAAGTGGCCTCCCTTCAAGTTGCAGATTTAGATCGTGGTGAACTTGTGCTGCACATCAAAAATGAAAAAGGCAATAGCAAAGCAATTGAGCACTATTTGATTTGAGCCTAAATTCCCTAGCATTAAAATTCCAAATTTACTATAATTAAAACTCAAAAGTAACCCCCATTTTGTGTCACTTTACCTCAAATATCGCCCCCAAGATTTTAAAAGCCTAGTGGGTCAAGTTCATGCCAAGCGAACCATTCAATCTGCCTTCGAGCACGATAAATTGGCTCATGCTTACTTGTTTTGTGGACCCCGTGGAACGGGTAAAACCTCCATGGCGCGCATCATTGCCAAACGGTTGAATTGTACCAATCCAGTCGAAAATGAGCCCTGTGGTCAGTGTGACATTTGTGTGTCCATCACCAATGGGTCGCTGGTGGATTTGATTGAAATTGATGCCGCCAGCAACAGGGGGATTGATGAGATTCGAGAGTTGCGAGATAAAATCATGTTCGCCCCCTCTCAGGCCAAGGCGAAGGTTTACATCATTGATGAGGTCCACATGCTCACCAAAGAAGCCTTCAATGCTTTACTCAAAACATTGGAAGAGCCACCGTCTCATGCCTATTTTATCCTGGCAACGACTGAGGCCCATAAAATTCCTGAAACGATTGTGTCTCGTTGCCAGCAGTTTGCCTTCAGTCGGATTGCCGATGATCAAATCAGTCAACGATTGGGTGAAATTGTCGCATTAGAATCAGCAGAGGCTGAGCCTGAAGCCCTTGAGTTGATTGCTAAATTGAGTGAGGGGGGATTGCGGGATGCCATTGGACTTTTGGAACAGATGATCAGTAGTGGTCCTGTTACAGCTGAAGCGACCTTGGATCATTTGGGTTTGATTGGAACGAGTCATCTGTCAGACTTTCTTGGCTATTTAAGGTCAGGTGAGGCTTTAAAAGCCATTGAAGTGCTCAATCACCTGGGTTCCGAAGGAAAAAGCGTCAGTCAATTCCTTAAGCAGTGGTTGGAATATTTGCGACAAGCGATGCTTTCAAATTTAAATGAAGCGGGACATTTGATGGCATTTATTGAAATTTTTCTCACTGCCAAAAAACAGCTGGATCTGAGCCCCATCCCGCAGTTACCGATTGAAATGGCGATCATTAAGGCCTGCC
>JAUHXI010000202.1 GCA_030426875.1 bacterium | reverse complement strand
TTCCACTTGTTCAACTGAGAAAAAAAAGGGTGACAGAATGAAGGTTAAGTCCGAACCTACTAAGCATAATACACCCCCTAAAACTACTCCCCCACAAACTCCAAATAATACAGATGAAACCCAGGCTTATAGTGGTGAATTTAGATTTCAACCGCACCCAGGTCTTTATTCAGGATTGAGCCCTGAATCTGTCTGTGTTACTGATGATTCATTTAAAGGGCTTGTCATACAAAAGCGCTTCGAATTTGTTATTGTGGAATGTCGTGGACGGCTCCAGCGTGGTGGTAGCACATTTTTAAAAGCTACGATCCCAAACTACAGAGTTAATGGAGCTATGGTTGCAGAGCTAGATGCGGCACTCGAACTGGAAGGTGACCATAAGGGTCTTCCTCAAGTAGGTCAAAGAACTTTTGTTTTTCATCGTGAAGATGGAAAAGATGGATTGCCTGGAGGCAATTTAGTGGATTTTTCTCCAGTAGCTCAAACTCATGTCCCTGCTCGTACAAGCCACTCCTTCTCTTCCATTCCATTGGAGGGTGATAATGGATCTGATTTTGGAGCATTGGCTACAGAAATGTGTCAGACAAAAATGTTGGCAGAAAAAGATCCGATAAGGGCTGAGTCTGTTTGCAACTCATTTGGGCTAGCTGTTAGATGTATCTACGATGGATTTGCTTACTCAAAGTACACAGACCTAGCCGAAGCATCAAAAATGATTCTAACAGACGGTACAGCTTTAACCCCTGAGCCAATAGAAGCTGCTACTTATGCTAAATTAGAACTTAGTTTTAAGGACATGCCTGACATCTTAGTTGAGAAGAAGGATTAGATAATACTGAGAAAACTATTTTTGAATACAAATTGTTAGTGATACTTCTTCCATATTTATGGCGCACTCTACTCCATTTGCATCCTTCACCACTGCATCGGATACCATTTGAGCAGTTGAAATATCTAAATTAGAAGTGGGAATGACTTCCAATCCCCATATCGTGTAGAGATGATTTTTATCTTTATAAAAAAGGTAAGGATTTTCGCCGTCCACTTTTTCAAGTGTGGCAGGATCTACCTCCGGATGCAGATAGCCATAGCTATAGACCATAAATTGATCTTTAGCCAAACCGTAATCTAACACTTGAAAGCTGTCAACATCAGCCTCTTCGATGAGCCCATCTTCAAAGACCAAAAAAATACCAGGAAGTATCTCTTCTGTTCCATCAATATGGTGAATTCCGTTCACGTCTTTTACGTAATAGTCATTTAAGAGCTCAAGCGTTGGTGCATCAAAATCTTCACTCAACACTGGCATTAGGTTGGATAAAACATAATTCATTTCATAAAGACTCTCTCCATCCCAAACGTAGTCACTACTCAGAATTTGAAAATTTTCTGGGTCCACACCCTCAAAGGGAATGAGAGTGTCCACGCGATCATATCGACTAAAATTGAAAAAGTAAATATGGTTCAGATCGCGATAGAAGAAGGCATCTTCAAAAATTTTACCCACGAGCTCAAAGGTTTCAGGATCGGCTCCTTCTACGGTTTTAAATCGAGATTCACCTTCTTCAAGATTTTTATAGTCTTCGTAATAGACGTGATTTGTATCTCGCATAAATATGTCATCAATAACCTCAAAGCTGACCCCATCCCAATCCTCTACCTTTTCTCCATAACGATAAACGCCATTCTCGTCCGCAGCGTAATAAACATCCACCAAATGAAAACTTTCTGGATCTGCCCCCTCTACAATTTGAGAGCCAAAAAAAACATGATTTTCATCTCGGGAATAATTGGTAAACCTAAATTCTTCGAAGTAGCTGAACTCTAAACCTTCAAGGAAGAGACGTTCAAACGTATTGGGATCTGCTTCGGGAATGGGCTCATCATAATAATAAATATGATTCGTATCTTTGGCGTAGTAGGTGAAGGGTGCATCGGGGTATGTTCCAGGACTGTCTAAAAGTTGAAAAGATTCCAAGTCAATGCCTTCAAGCTCCTCCCAGTAAAAAAAGAGTTGCTCATCATCTCTGGAATACGGACAGGTTAATAACTCAAAATTATTAGGATTGGCCCCCACAATCTTCTCTGGCCCTGTGGGTCCATACGGATCAATGATATTGTCCGAGCGATAATAAATATGGTCTTTGTCTTTGGCATAAAAACAATGCAACAGCTCAATCGTATCTAAATCCACGTCATTGATCAAAAGTGAAGGCCTATCTAAGGACCTCCATTCCCCACAAGAAACCCATTGATCTTTGACTAAATTCCCCTCTGGATCAAAATAAATGAGATGCTGACGCATGATAAAATCACCCCCATCTTTATCAGAAGTAACCCCCGAAAACACAAGGTTTCCCTCATTAGAAACG
>JAUHXI010000201.1 GCA_030426875.1 bacterium | reverse complement strand
AGAAAGATTAGAAACGCTTACATCGTTTTTTTTAGCCTGAGTGCAATTTACCTACTAAGTGCATTAATCGCTCATTTAGATGTTGATATACCTTTTTGGCAAGACCTTATACTATTGCGAAAAAGCCCGGCAGGCCTTGCTGGTGAAGGAGTATTGATTTTTTTCATGGCCTTGAGCACATGGGCAAAATCTAAGGCTGTTCTAGTATTTTCCGCCCTTCAACTGACCCTGAGGCTTTCAGAAGCCATGTCCCTCTTAAGAATAAATGGATTGATGGATAACCATGCACTGTTTGCATCAGTGATTTTTAGATTCATTTTTTTGATATTTTTAGTCTTTCTAATTTATCAAGCTTATCAGGGGGTCAGAATGCTTGATAATAGAGCTAAAGCTTTTTCTCATCTTCCGAGACTGAAGCACTAAGACAAAGAAAATTAGGCTTTACAAGGGATAATAGAAAAAATCGTTGATAATATTTAAAATCTAAAAGCTCATTCTAACACTACTTTTAAACTGACAATCCATGCCTAAAAAAACTTTTTATCTAGACGCCAATAAGCAAGAAAAATTAAAGATTTCATGAGGCTTAAGGTTGCAATGCTTAGGTATTGAACTGAATGGAAAGGAATTGCAGCCCTTAGGAAGTAGTAAGAACTTTAAAGAAGGGGCTACCGTTCGATTAGACGATCAACGTGAGCTAAAGATTAAAATGAACAAGTCCATCATGCCCCATTTGGACATCATGATAAACGGTGCTCACGTTGAAGGGTCACCTGGAGCCCTCTCTAAACAAATCAAAACAGCCTATCAAATTGCTTTATTTTTAGGATTATAAATATCACCCTTGGCTTAATTGCCGAATGGCTTGGATACCGATTTTTACTGAATACTGGTATGGGTTACGGAATCGTTTTTACTGGTATAATCATTATACTGGCCTTTGGAATTCGCTCCGAATCAAAAGTTGCCCTGATTGAAATGATGTTGCTACTTGCATTGGATATTGACCTCATATGGAGGATGTAACTTAACCGGTGGAATTACTTTAAAAAATAATATTCTTGCTTTATTTTTATCAGGCGTATCAGGCTGCAAAACGCTTATAGCCTGTCAAAAATATTCATTCCATTTTACCCCCCCCTTGCATCACAGGATGATGAGCATTATTATTGCAATTGAAACTTTAATCGCACTAGAATATGAGCTCCTCATCCAACCTTCAAGACACACCCTTTTACGACCCCAACCGAAGTTACAAAGAAAACTGGGATGAGGGTCCCTTTGGCTCATTTGCCAATGATATAGAATACACTGATGAAGGGAAACCCAGCTATGAACTCTTTGGTCACGAGCTTTATCTCCCCTTTGGCATTCCTGCTGGACCTTTACTCACCTCAAAATTTTGTGCAGGGGCTTTTAAAAAGGGATTTGACATCGCTGTTTATAAAACCATTCGCCCCTATGAGCATCCTTGTAACGCGTTTCCGAATATAGTGCCAGTGAAGGCTAGCAAAAAACTCACCCTTGAACAAGCTGCAGAAGGGTTAATCATGGATGATGATTACCACGAACCCATTGCCATAACCAACTCATTTGGCGTCCCCTCTCCCCCACCCGAAGTGTGGCAAGCGGACATGAAAAAAGCCATCGCCTCGGCAAGAAAAGGGCAATTGCTAATTGGTAGTTATCAGGCCACAAATAAGGGTGAGGGCGAAATTGCTTTTATTGATGACTGGGTTTTGGGAGCCAAAATGATCAAAGAAACGGGGGTAAAAGTGGTTGAATTGAACTTATCTTGTCCTAACGAAGGCACGAGTCATTTACTCTGTCACGACACGGAGCGGGTGGTCAAAATCACCAAAGCTGTGAAGGAGGAAGTGGGAGATATGCCTGTAGTCATAAAGATTTCCTACTTTCCCTCTCAGGAAAAATTGGAAGCATTCGTTCAAAAAACTCACCTTTATGTGGATGGCTATGCTACCATCAACACCATCGCTGGCCCATTAAAAAAAGAAGATGGCTCCCCTGCTTTGCCTGGTAAAAATCGTTTGGTGTCCGGTATTTGTGGCGCTCCCATTAAATGGGCTGGAGTGGAGATGGTACAACGTCTCAACACAATTAGAGAAAAGGAAGGATTGGATTTTAAAATCATGGGAACCGGTGGCGTGACTACTCCAGCAGATTATGTGGAATATCGAAAGGCTGGAGCAGACGCAGTGATGTCGGCCACGGGAGCGATGTGGAATACGGATTTGGCGAGAGAGATTAAAGAGGAGATTCTCTAAAAATAATTCCATGATCAACACCAACCCCTTAAAGGAGGAACACATCCCTCACCTCAAGGCTATCGTGGAGTCCATTGGCCATGGCTTTACCAACGAACGG
>JAUHXI010000200.1 GCA_030426875.1 bacterium | reverse complement strand
ACCCAATTGGCTGCTACCTTAAAAGGCGTTATTTCTCAAGCCTTGATTCCTCGAGCGGATGGGAATGGCCGTGTTGGGGTTCGCGAGATCATGAAGGTGAACGATGCCATTGCCAATTGCATCGTAAAAGCCGAGACCAATCAGATCTATTCGATCATGCAAATCAAAGCCGACGAAGGCATGCAGTTGATGGACGGTCGCCTTGAAAAACTAGTTCAAGAAGGTACTATTTCAGCGGATGAGGCCGTGTCTCATTCCACTGATCCACAAGGTTTGTCTGTCAGATTGGTCGCCAAGGATTAATTACTAATAGCCAAGAGCTAAAATAACCCCTCTTACTTCATGTGGAAAACCATTAAACAATTTTTTTCAAAACGCTTCACTCAAACCGATGATCAACGTCAAATGAGTACAGCCACCAGTTCATTCGACCACCTCATGGAAGACATTGAGGCCGACCGGAATGATTTGTCTAAATTAGAAATTAAAATGCGAGAAGAATTTGACGAAATCGCTCGGGATGTTGCCTCGGACTGTAAGGGGGTGGATGAGGTGGTTCGGTAGATTTTTCCTGACTTTATTTACTTAGGTGACCTTTGTTTTAGGGAGGGTGACGTTGAAAAAAGCATTGTGTGGTTAATACCAAAAACATTTTAAATAATAATCAATGAGAAAGAGAATTCTAAAGTTGACAGGTTTACTATTTGCAATGACTGTGATGACAGTTTTTAGTGCTTTTTTTACAAATCAGCGGAATAATGCGAGTGTTTTAGATTCCACCTTTGATCTAAATTCCATTCCTGCTGATGTGTCTGTGGGGACATTGGATGCCTTGGAGTCAACTTCCGTTGTTTTTGATGAGGCGTTTGCTGTGCATGTTGACACTTCTGAATCTGAGCTCAATGACATTACCTCAGAATTGAACGAGATGCCGATTCTTGAGTCGGATATTTTGCGACGCTGGTATTATTCGAGCGAGGAGGCTAAAAAATATGGCACGCCTGAGCGTTGGATTTTTATGGAGGCCGGTGCTGAGTCAGTGTGGATCAGTCCTGATGCGCTAGATGCGTTTGAGTACGCAGATACGATTTCGTTGTGTGATTCAACAGGTGGGACCTTTGTTTATTCGTGTAAAGACAGTGCTCAGGTCAGCTGTCAGCATATTGATCAAAGTGCTTGCCAGTGTACTCAAGGCAGTGTTTGGAAGGAGTATCAGGGGTGTATTGATCAAAATGACCGGGGTAGTTTTGTTGTAGTGACGGCTACTGACCTGGATTCACAATTTTACTATGCTTTAAAAAATAATAAAAAATTAAACACGCCTGAGGAATGGATATGGTCAGAAAATGCTGAAAATTCAGAAAAATCAGCTTGGCATGATCCCAATTATTCGTTACATTAGGAGTGTTGAAACCATATAAATATGTATACATCCATGTTCAATTCCTCCCCATTAAGGCTCCGTCATTTTGCTTTTGCGTTTTTTGTCGGCTTGCTTTTTGTCAGCAATGCCTCAGCCAATGCGCCCCTTGATTATGGCAATGAGTATGGCCTTTTTGTGACGCCTGAAAACAGAAATACAGAGTTGACAGTGGATGAGGGCATTCAGATTTTGGAAAGTTATTTTTATGGAACTCCGCTCAATCGAGACTTAAATCCTGTGGATCCTTTGATGAATCAGCGAGATTTATTGTTGGCATTTGAATTGATGCGGGCTGATTTTGAGGGGGATGACACCTTGGCCTTTGGAGACACGGACATTTACCATGAAGCCTGGCTCCGTTACAGACGTCATAACTTACTCCCTGAGGTTCAGGTGACCTATGGATCAGTGCAAGAATTTTTATATCGTTTTGAAGTTTCTAAAAAATTTAATGGTCTAGCGTTTAGATCTGGTATGGTTTTGGACGAATCTGAAATCAGTGTGGACAATTTTAAGTCCATTCCTGAGGTGAACATGATCCTTGAGGAGCTGCAGGTTTTGATTCGTGAGCTTCGTTTAGAAGAGGCTGATGATGAAGCCATGCAAGCTCTGTTGCCGATCCTGGAGTCTTATTACCTTGCCTTTGAAGCAGTGGAAGCCACGTTGATCGAAATGGAGCATCCTATCAATAAAATTCCAGACTTGCCTGAGGATATTAAGCAGAAAATCTTAGACAATGATTTGAACCAGGTGATGGGAAGTATTAGCTATAATTATGCCAACAATATTTATAACCGGCAGTACAATGTTGTTAAGGGGGCGATGCAGCTTAACGGCCGTGTGTTCCAGCCTGGTGAGGATATTAGTTTCACAGATGTTTTGGCTGAGGGTGAGGGGGGTTTAAATGGCTATCTATCTGGATGGGCCATCATTAAGGGGGAGGAAGAGTGGACCTATGGAGGTG
>JAUHXI010000199.1 GCA_030426875.1 bacterium | reverse complement strand
CTCGGCCAGGGTTGATTTAAAGGCCTCAATCAATTCTGGCGGCAGGTCGCGGATGAAGCCGATGGTGTCCGAAACAAGCACACTCTGATTCACGTCATTCAAATAAACCTTTCCAATTCGGCTATCGAGGGTGGCGAATAGTTCATTCTTCACTTTCACCTTCTTTTTGGTCAGGCTGGTGAGTAAGGCTGACTTTCCTGCATTGGTGTAGCCCACAATGGCGACAGTTTTGAAGCCATGATTTTTCCTTTTTTGACGTTGACCCTCTTGATTTTTAGCAATTTTTTTTAAATCCACTTTGATCTTCTGTTCTCGTGTGCGAATGTGGCGCTTCATGATTTCAACATTCGTTTCACCCTGACCCCGGGTTCCTATTCCACCCCCTTGTCGCATGAGCTCCGCGCCCATCTTAAAAATGCGCGGCCCTAAATGCCTAAGTTGAGCCAGTTCAATCTGTAGTTTGGCCTCCTTACTGCTGGCATGTTTTTCAAAGATTTTCAAAATCAAATCCACCTTGTCCCACACTTTCACATTTTCTTTCTCAAATTTTTCGGTCAGGTTGAAGAGTTGCTGGGGTTTTAAAAGGTTGTTGATGATCAAATATTCGGCTTTGGAGGCTTGGGCATCTTCTAAAATCTCCTCCACCTTTCCTTTTCCGATATAAGTTTTGTAATTAGGCAGTTGTTTGCGTTGAATTTTTCGCACAATCACAAAACCCCCGTAGGTCACGAGTAATGATTCCAGTTCATTTAAACGTGCCAAGCTTTCTTCGGCACTGGTGTCTGGCGTGATGATGTCGACAAGGATTGCCTTCGGCTTCATTTTTAAGCGGTTAGCGGTTAGTGATAAGCGGTAAGTAGTGAGCAACTTATTTTTGGCTTTGCCAAAAAAGTGAAAAAAAGCTTACCGCTAGCCGCTTATCGCTTACCGCTCTAATAAACAAGATCAATGTCCAAGTCCGATTTTGCCTTGCATTGGCAACTTAACCGTTGACCGTCAGGCAGGTCCATCATGTCTTCGGTGTCGGTTTTTTCAGTTAGCTCACCACTATTCACAGTGACGGCACAGGTTTGGCAGATGCCAGCGCCGTTGCAGGCGGCTACAATTTCGACGCCTTGAGTTTTAAGCTGGTCCATCAGGCTTTCATCAGAGGTGGGATCGATGGTATAGTCTTGACCGTTGACGGTGACAGTGGCCATTTCTTTAATTTTAAATTTTAAATGTTGAATTTTAAGTGTCCATTTGGTGTATTAAAATTTAACGGGATTATATTCTACCTCATTCGTTTTAAAATTTAAAACTAAAAAATTAAAATTGAATTGCTTTTTCTTAAAAATTAGAGATAATTAATTCACGTTAATATTTCTTATTTTTTAGCTTATGAAAGGCATTTCTAGGGTAAAAGCCTTGCTTTTTGTTGGCTTTATTCACAAGACAGATGGCATTCAGATGGCTCAGAAGTCTGGCTATAAGGCGGTACTTTTGTCTCGTAATATTCCTGATGAGGCAAAACAATTATTCGATGAAGTGATAGAGGTGGACCTATTTAATAGTCAGGCCATTGATGAGGTGGTACCTCATTTGAAGGAAAAGTACCTATTTAAAGGGGTGATCAGTAACTATGACCATTATGTGGTGGCACGGGCTTATTTGGCTGAAAAATTAAGTGTTCGTTCGGCCTCAGTTTATTCGGCCTGTTGTACGCGCAATAAGTTGATGCAGCGACATGCCCTCAAATTCATGAAGGAAAATATTTCTCATTTCTGTGTGACGACTCAAAAGCAAGCCCTCAATGCCTTTAAAAAATTGGGTGGTGATGCGTTTTTGAAGTCTGTAGCGGGAGTTAAGAGTCGCTTGGTGTTCCACGTCCAATCAGAAAAGGAGGTTCTTGAGGCTTTTAAGGCACTTTCTGACACGCCAGAGAATTTGAATGAGGATTTATATAATGATTACAGGTATTGTGATTTTGATTTTGAATATCCTGATCCTAAGCAGTTTTTTTTGATGGAGAAAGCGATTAAGGGGACTCAGGTGACCGTAGGATCCTTTGTAGCCAATGACACAATTTGGCATGCACCTTCGGTATGTGATATCTATCCTGCATCTCATTTGGGGCGAGATGATTCATTTTTGGCGTTTAGGATTTTGCCTTCAAAGTTGCCACCTGCTATCATTAAAAAATTTAAAAAAACTACCGAGGCAGCGGTGAGAATTTTGGGGGTTCGCTATTGCCCGGTGCATTTGGATTTAATTGTAGATGAGGATGGGGATGTTAAAATCATCGAAATGGCGAGCCGGACGGCGGGGTATCGGTCTTTAATGTACCAGAAGGCGTATGAGTTGAATTTGAGTGAGATTTTGGTGAAGACGGTGATTGGAAAGCCTGTTAAAACCCGTAA
>JAUHXI010000024.1 GCA_030426875.1 bacterium | reverse complement strand
CCTGTCCACTCATTGAAGGAAATTTTTATGAACGCTTAATGTTTTATCCTCCTTGATTCTAAAAATTAAAATTTTAAAAAAATTTAACATTTGAATTGATACAATTTTTAAGCCATAAATAAGGCATTTAAATAAAATTTGGAAAAGAAAAAAGGATGATTGTGTTTCATTTAAATTGACAGGGAAAAGTTTGTAATTTAGATTATCTTCTCTATTTCAAAAAAATAATCACAATCGTATGTCAGCAATTATTAGCCTAGAAGAATTAAGACTAGAAAGTCTTGACAGGCCTGTGGAATTGAAATCTCCTAGGCATCTGGCGCGTCAGGCTCAAGAGGCTATTGAACTTTTCCTTGCGAACCGCGAAGAAATTACCCAAGGCCTTCAGGGTGAAAAGAATTTTACTCCTGCAGGAAGTGGCAAGATCATAAAAACACTTGTTGTGAGCGAGGTCCAATACGAATCTTCTGCCGATAAAATTGATGTCACCACTATCCTTGCCGGGGGAAAAACTTGGAAAACCACTCCACTTGAAAGTAACATTCCTATTTTGAGAGAATTTTATGAGCAATTTGGAGCATTTCATGCTGGTGTGGTGGATTTTCATAAGAACATCATCAGTCAACTAGGTCTGAATATGGGGCTCTTAAGATTTATCATGACTCGTTTTCAAGCATATTCTGAGCCAAGTGTTGATGAAACGGAAGAAGGGGAAGAACAAACAAAGGTTAAGAAAATAAATGGCATGGAGCCTCATACGGATGATGATGAAATAACTAGCCTGTTTATAAGGGAGGGAGATTCAAAGGATAAAAGTTATTATTACATAGATCAAGATGAAACGCCCCATTTTTTAGCTCCAAATAAAGAGAATTGCCTACTTCAAACTGGAATGGGCTTGTTTAAAGGAGGCCCTATCCACGGAGTAATAATCCCTCCAGGAGCTGACACTGCTAGAGTTACCATTGCTACTTACAATGCGAGGCTAATTAGGTTGATCCTCGGAAACTTGCGAAGCAGAGTAAAAATGAGAATGTATCGAAAAAAATTAAGGGAACTTGGCCTAATATCTTAGGCTGAGCAAAAGAGTGATTACGAATATTTCTCAATCAACTCCCGCGCCACCTCCCGCTCATCCCAGTCCATCAGCCCATCGTTCATCGTCCGGGTCTTAAAAGAACCCATCCCCGTCACCACAATGATATCGTTTTTTTGAGCCCGCTTGATCGCATACGCCATCGCCTCCTTCCGATCCTCAATCAAAAGCAAATCCTCACCAAACGTCTTCACCTCCTTCGCCCCCTCCAACACCGCCTCCATGATCTGCATCGGATCCTCCGAATACGGCTCCTCATCCGTCACAATCGTCAGATCGCAATATTTGGCAACAATCCGACCCATGTCCGGCCGTTTTTCTTGATCCCGATCCCCACAACTCCCAATCAATCCAATGATCCGCCCCTCCGCCGACTCACGCAACGTCGAATAAAGCCGTTCCAACGCATCCGGCGTCAGGGCAAAATCCACAATCACCTCAAACCCCTTCGGACTCTTAATCCGCTCCATCCGCCCCGCCACACCTTGAAAAGACTCGAGACCTTTTCCGATCTCCTTCAAATTCAACCGACAGGCCAACGCCACACCTGTGGCAGCAAGGGCATTTTCGACGTTGAAGCTGCCCATCATTCCTAGTTTTACTTTTAGCTGAGAGTCTTCCTGATTCTGATGTGATCCTCCCCCTTCGGATGCCGGAGGTAGGTTAGAGGGGACCTGGACAGTAAAGGTCGACCCCCCCTTCGAATACTCAATCTCCGTCGCCCTCAAATCCCCCCTCCCCAATCCATAAGAGATTTGAAACGGAATTTTCACCTGCTCAAAATCCTTATAAAACTGATCTGAAACATTAAGAATTGAGGCTTTTTGATGAGGAATTTTAGCCAGTGTCGCTGACTCCTTTTTTTGAGCATTTTTAGCCGCCATTTTGAACAAAATCTTCTTCGCTTCCGCATATTTTTTCATCGTCCCATGATAATCCAAATGCTCATGCGTAAGATTGGTTATCGCAGCAATCGAAAAATTAACCCCCCACAAGCGAAACTGATGCAAGGCATGCGAAGAAGACTCCACCACCAAATACTCAACGCCCTCTTTCACACATTTTTTGAGGAATTTTTGAGTTTTAAACGGCGAAAGGGTGGTTTTTTTCGTCTCATTCTCCCAATGTTTTCCATGAATTGCAAAATCCACCGTCGACATCATCCCCACTTTTTTACCCCCCGCATGAAGAAGGTGCTCCACCATATGAGTCGTCGTCGTCTTCCCATTGGTCCCCGTGATACCAATCACCACCATTTTTTTACCAGGAAAACCATAGATCACGGCAGCCAAAAATCCTTTTAAAAAATGCCACCCGCGGCGAATCGGGTTATCATAACTAATGATTTTTCGGAGCTGATTGAGCATAGATAAAATTTTGAATTTACTTTAACATTTCATATTCTACATTTAATATTTGATATTTCATAAAGAGATTTGCATTGACAAGTAAACAAAAGTTTACTATAATGAAGATATAAACCCTGCTCCCCTTTCTTATTTTATTGATTTCTAGAATCATGAAAAAGAAAGGTGGCCAAAATTTTATTTCCACTGAATTCATCGAATCATCCATTCATGTGATTCGTGGTTTCAAAGTCATGTTGGATGAAGACTTAGCAACATTATATGGCATTGAGACAAAACAATTGAATAAACAGGTAAAACGCAACATCGAACGCTTTCCTGAAGATTTTATGTTTCAAATGTCTGAAGAAGAGATTGGTTTTTTAAAATCTCAGAATAATGCTTTTAAAAACGTATCAAACTTGAGGTGCCAAATTGGCACCTCAAGTTTGGAATCAGAAAATGAAGCTAAAAAAGACAATTATGAAACATCAAAACCAGGCATAAAATCAAAAAATAGCTACGGAGGCAGGCGTTACTTGCCCTATGTTTTTACTGAACAAGGAGTCGCCATGCTTTCAAGTGTGCTGCGTAGCTCTCAAGCGGTTGCGGTAAATATTGAAATCATGCGAACTTTCATCAAAATACGCCGACTTTTTGGCTCCCAAGAAAAATTCAACAAAGATCTGAATGAGGTGAGATCTTTTCTCTTAAAAAACTCCCGTAGGAACGATGTTGAGTTCAAAAAAGTATGGCAAGCCATCGAAAGCCTTCAACCACCACAGGAAACACCTCAAAAAATTGGGTTTCGATTGGACATGGGACAATGAGGCACTTTGGTTTAATAGAACAATGAGCTCACTGATTTATCTTCAGCGATGCTATGAATCACTGATCCAATCAAAGGACCCAATCCAATTTGCACCAAGCCATCGAATTGCTTTTCGGGACCAAGGGGAAGGGAATCAGTGACCACCACTTCTTCAAAGCCTGCTTGAGAAAGGCGCTCATGAGCTGGGCCAGAGAAGATTGCATGCGTGGCTGCTAAATACATCTCTTCATTAGCACCTGAATTCAAAAGGGCCTGGCGAGCCGCAACAACACTTCCTCCTGTATCCACCATGTCATCGTAAATGATACAAGTTCGATCTTTAACATCACCCACAACGTGCGTGGTGATCGCTTGATTGTGAGCCGGCCGACTTTTATGAAGGATGGCAAGTGTGGCCCCCAACTGATCAGCAAATTTTTTCGCATTCTTGGCCCCACCCGCATCAGGAGACACCACGGTTATATTTTCTAAATTCTTTTTGATGAAATGGCCTGCCAATAGCTTATGAACCATGATGTTGTCCACTGGAACATCAAAGAAGGCCTGAGCCTGGTCGGCATGGAGCTGAAAGGTGATGATATGATCGGCGCCACTTTTAACCAATAAATCAGCAATCAATTTAGAACTGATCGGCTCTCGAGGAGCGTGCACCTTGTCTTGCCGAGCATAACCCATGTGAGGAATGATCACATGCACCTTCTCAGCAAAAGACTGCTTAGCGGTGTTGATCATCAAGAACAATTCCATCAAATCCTCATTCACCATTTGGTCACGACAGGTTTGAATGATAAATACTTCATGCCCACGCACGCTTTCTTCGAGCATGATGTACTTTTCTCCACAAGAAAAATTACTCAACTTGATTTTGCCCAAGGATTTTTTGGCCGCCTGCGCCACTGCCTCGGCCAATTGAGGGTGAGAAGAGCCGCTGAAAATCGCATAATCGGTGGACATGAGTTTTGAATGGGTTAAATTGCCTTTATTTTACAGGATTTTTAGGTGGAGGAAAAGAGACGAAAACAGTTTAAAGGTTTAATTTTTGTTGAGATGATCGTTATTTTTTCACCCATGCACTGCCTTGACGACACAGCAACTCAGACGCTTGAGCAGGGTTTTGCATGATTTTTTTGACTAACTTTTCCATACGGACCTGGTTTTGTGACCCTTTCACAAGAACCAAATCACCCTCTTCCAGTTGATGTGCTAAAAAGTCACCCGCATCATCAGAATCAACAAAGGTATGGATATTTTTATCA
This sequence comes from bacterium, assembly GCA_030426875.1. Lineage (GTDB taxonomy): Bacteria > Patescibacteriota > Gracilibacteria > UM-FILTER-43-11 > UM-FILTER-43-11 > JAUHWS01. Next base: position 7,693 of record JAUHXI010000024.1, on the reverse strand, counting down.
GGGAAGCCTGCCTCTTGAGCTCCTTTTTTAAGCGTTTCAGCCTCGGGGCCCACGACGATTAACAGGTCAGAAATTGTGGCCGCGTGCTGTCCTGCTTGAATGTGAGCCTCATGGGACAGTTCGCCCAATTCATTCATGGTTCCTAATGCCGCAATCTTTCGCCTGGCATCAAAAGACTGCAACATTTTTAAAGAAGCTTCAACCGTACTAGGACTGGCATTGTAAGACCCATCTAAAATATGGGAACTATTGATACCCTCAATAGGATTCATGCGTCCAGGTGGCAAAGCGAATGAAGCAAGTGCTTGAGAGCATTCCTGTAAGCTCATTCCAAGTGATAAACCAACCGCGATAGCCGGCAAACAGACATAAATCTGAAATTCTCCAATCACTGGCGCCTCAAACCTAGCTGATTCGCCTTTGTGACTCACCTTGAAATGAAGTTTTTGGGGTGTCGATTTCACATCCATCACTCGCAAATCATGTGCAGAATCATGGCCGTATAAAACCTTTTTTGCATCGGTTTTCATGACCTGAACTCGGGCATCATCGCCGTTTAAAATGGCTAAATTAGAGGGAGAAAGACTTCGTACTAAAGTGCCTTTTTCTTGGGTAATTGCTTCAATGTTTTTAAAGTGCCCTTCTCCTAAATGCACTTCTTTAACGGCTGTTATAACCGAAATACTGGGAGGAGCAATGTCCATCAACGTTTGAATGTCACCTGGCTTATCAGCACCCATCTCGAGCACCATGATTTTTGGTGGCTTTCGCTTGTTGAATAAAGCCCGTTTGAGAATTTTAGCCCATGCTAAAATGGAGGAAAAACCCGATTCACTTTCCCCTAAAATAGCCAAACTCATGCCCATAGGTGTGTTGAAACTCTTTTGACTCCGGGTCACTTCAAATTTGGACTTGAGAACGGTATAAATGGCTTCTTTGGTACTCGTTTTGCCCACACTACCCGTGACTGCAATCACCTTTACCTTGTTTTTCTTGAGAAATTGGTGTGCTCGTTTAGCAAGAATTGAACCGATGATGTGCTTAAAAATACCTTTCATTAAAACTAATTATCCTCGTAATACAAGAAAAACCATATAAGCCACATAGGCGATCAGGAATTGAAACCCCTCCTTTCGCGTAATTTTATGATGGCCACCAGTAAAAGAGAAGAGGAAAAGAAGGATTGTAGCTACAACATAAATCAAAATATCCGCATTGATCTTATCAGAGAATTCGATGGGTCTAATCACTGAACTCAATCCTAGTACCCAAAAAATATTGAAAATATTTGATCCCACTACATTTCCTACCGCAATGTCAGTATTGCCCTTATAAGCTGCCACAGCAGAGGTTGCTAATTCTGGCAGTGAGGTTCCTAAAGCCACCACCGTCAAGCCTATTAAGGCTTCACTCAGACCAAGTGAAGTCGCAATAGTTTGTGCACTGTCAACGACCCACTTTCCCCCCAAAGCTAGGCCCACTATTCCAATCAATGTCATGACTAAAGATAGCCAAAGAGCTCTTTTGGGTGCTTTTTCAATGTCATTTTTTTCGGAGCGTGCCAAATGAAATGTGTAATAAATGAAAACTAGAAAAAAACAAATCATCACAAAGCCATCAATTCGGGTGAGTATTGATGCGTCTGACCCATCAATCAAAACATCGTTGGCCACTAAAAAAAGTACAACAGCTGCTAAAAGGTTGAGAGGTATCTCCTTCCATGTGGTCTGACGCTTAACAGCTAGGGGCATTATCATGGCTGAAACCCCTAAAATCAGAAAGATATTTGAAATGTTGCTCCCCACAATACTACCCACTGCAATATCACCAGCCCCCCGAAGTGCTGCCAAAATATTAACCATTAATTCTGGTGCAGATGTTCCAAAAGAAACAATGGTTAGTCCAATGATCAGGTCTGACACGCCAAAGCGCTTAGCAATGGTACTTGAACCATCTACCAACAAGTCTGCTCCTTTGATTAGGAAGACAAAGCCAATGAGGAATAAAAAATAGGTCACAGAGATTTTATTTTAGAAAACAAACTCATCATAATCGGTTTCTGAAGAAGAGGAAAGAGGGATTATGAGCTTTTTTGAAGGCGATGTTTCCGAGCATCGCCTTCAAAAAATACCCTTCGCTCAGCCATAAGAAAACAAACCGCGCCATTTAAAATTGAACTTTTTATAAGCGAACAAACCCAGACCCACCACAGGCAACGCAAACAAAATGTAAAAAAATCCGGAATACCCTGATTTCATACCATTAGTGAGGCCCGGTGAATTCATGGAAATCAAAAAAGTTGAATCGACGGTGCTATAGGCCTCAAATGAAACCAATTCTGACATTTTTAGGAGTTTTTTAGCCATGTCCATGTCGAACAAACTGTGCGCATACGACACTGGGCGGATCGTTTCATCCTCCAAACGAACCACTAAAACCTCTTCCTCCTCATCAATACCAATGATATAACCCGAAAACACATCATTCACCAGCTCTGAGCGGTAGGAGGAACTGTCACGCCCAAATTCATGCTTCGGTCCCACTTCTTCAGCAGAAGCTTCCACCGCTTTAGAGGAATCTGAACCAGAATTTGAAGTGGAACCTGTTGGAGACGCTTGATCACCGCATTGATGAGTAAAAATCTCATTCTTTTTCGTTTTCTCATAACAAATTTCATCTGCCTTCTCGCCATTGGGACGAATCAAAGTCGCACAATCGTTGGAATTATTTAGAGAGATTTTTGTTATCTCTTTACCAAATTCAACCACCTCCCCCGGAGCCACCACTCCTTCTTGAATGGTAAAGGGCTTTGAACCAGCATCCTGTTCGTCATCTAACTGCCATCCTGCCAGACAAAGTTCCTGATCACCCGTATTGACTAGTTTAATGAACTCTTCAGTCACCCCTTTTTCTGGATTGGGCAGAATCGAATGAAGCTTCAATGCATCTGAGTCACATTCTAAATTGAGAACCTTTTCGGTTTCTAAATCAACAACCGCCTCTTTTTCGTCATCCTCATTTATTGCTTCAAAAGTAGCAGGGGAATCAAGGGGCTCAACAACCTCCTCGTCGTCACCAATAGTGATGAGAGGGGAAATTTCAGCCTCTTCTATCACTTGCTTATCTTCCTCATTTATCTTTTCTTCCACGTGCTCAACCACGTCTGGGTCAGCCCACAATCCTCTATTAGACGCCTTTGCCTCAGCCTCATGAGCCTTAAAAGCTTCTAAATATTTAAAGGGGAAGCGAGTGTAAGCATATCCATAGCCCTGCTTCAGAATCTCCTCATTCACAAACAAGTCATCGATGTAAACATAGGCCAAAGCCCTGCTATAACTATCAATTTTCTGCTGGTCAAAACTTAAAGTGACCTGCTTGCCTTCAACTAAATTTTTTAAATAGTCACTTGCCTCTTTTCCAAAATACTCCACGGGTTTGGACGGATGAACAGTTTCAGGCGTGTCTACTCCGAGTAATCGAAGCGTCAATTTTTTATCATCAAATGAAATTTTTAAAGTGTCCCCATCCACCACTTCCGTCACCACAACCTGCATGCCATCACTCAAAGCATTGGAATTGAATAACCACTGATCATCACTGGAGGTTTTCCAGGAAATTTCGTCGATCAAGTTGTCAGCCGGATCAAACAGATAAAGGAATTCATCAGCATTGTTCAGATTTAGTAGGAAATCGTCTGACGTGAGTTTTTTGGTGGCATTGGCAGCAATTGAAAGGTCCATCAAACGTTGTTCACCCGTTTTATCTGCAATTTTCCAATGAGACAAATCCACGGCTTCAGAAAGAGTATTTTTCAATAAAATCTTCTCCTTACCTGAATCGGCTCCACCAGGATTTGGTAAAACAGATTCAAACAAAACATCACCCGGTTGATACGCTTTTGGTGGGGGTGGAAATTCATTTTTGGCTTCGGGAGTGGCTAGTGAGGTCCACACAAATGAATCATCGTCAGAAAGGGCAAAGCTCCACCCCTCTTGGGAATCAGAATAATCCACTCGCTGCACCTCATCTTGATTAGGATTCAATAAACGGATTACATCCTCAGAGTTTTTTAGAGACAAGTTGAGAACTGGATTTTCAAAGATTAAGTACTCTCCCACATCCACAATCGTGCCTTCGGGAATTTGATAAGCAGAACTAGCACCCTCTTCATCATCCACGTACCAAAATGAGAGGTCAATTGGCTCAGTTGTGGAATTATAAAGCTCCACCCATTCAGATTCCCCATCAGCACCCTGGGGATCGGGCATGACTTCGTTGATCAGCAAATACTTGGGGTATTCGACAGGTTCAGAATCCTGCTCCTTTTCTTCACCTTCCTCATCCTGCGGCTCATCAACAGGGTCAGATTCAGCTGAGAATTGATGGCTAGTTTTAGCTGAAGCTCCAAATTCATCCATGACCGTCAGAGTGATGGTTTTTTGACCTGATTCGGAGAATTTATATGTTGTAGGATTTTCTTTTTCAGAAGAAAAATCCCCATCAAATTCCCACAAAAAGGTTAAATCATCATCATTTGGATCATAGCTCTCAGCCCCTGTAACATTGATTTTAAGCCCTCCTGTTCCGCCCTGAAGAGTAATGACGGGAACCGGTGGGTCATTGTTAAAATAATTTTCCTCACCGGGGCTGGGAGTGGGAAAGAGCATCCATTCCTCGTCATTATTTGGATCACGACCCCAGGAGCGTTCAGTCGCTGTAGAATCGAAGACATAAAAATCGATCTCTTCGCCTTCGTCATCAAACAAAAAGACAGAATCTTCATCGTTATTAAGGACAATGTCTGTCTCGGAACGGAAAAGGGTCAAAAAAGCTCCCGGATCGAGCAGATAATCGATGTCTGGATTTTGAAAGGAATAGAAATCGTTGTCTTCTAGGTCATTGTCATCCAACTGCCATCCAGTCACATCAATGGGAGAATCACCATAATTATAAAGTTCAATGAATTCATTTTCTGCCTCATCTGTGCTGGGATCGGCTAAAATTTCGTTGATAAAAATGGTGGGTTCAACGTCCTCTTCCGGTTCATTTTCGTCTTCTGATTCGGGCTCAGGTTCGGAGTCTGGCTCAGGTTCAGGGTCGGGTTCTAATTCTGGATCTGGATCATCTTCCTGCTCTTCCTGAGGGTCAGGATCGTCCCCTTCTGCTTCCTCATTTGGTTCGGGGTCTGGGTTAGGCTCCTCTTCGAGTTCAGGATCTTGCTGTTCTTCGGGTGGATTTTCATCAGGATTTGGCTCTGATTCGGGGTCTGGTTCATCCTGTGGATTTTCATCAGGAATCTGTTCATCCACTTGATCCTCAACTGGGTCTTGAAGTGGCTCATCAGCAAAAACGAAGTTAAAATGGGCTAAAAATTGGAAGGCAACTAAAAGTGATATTGATTTTTTCATTATTTTTTGTGTCAGTTTAATAAAATGGATGGCCTAAGCAAGGCTATTAATCGCAGGTCTACAGCGATAAAAGATTTGGATTGTGGTGCGTGATAGTTGGAATTTCTTCCACTTAAGTCATTAAAAGTTGGAACTTTAAGGCAGGGGAACGAACCTCAGTTCAAAAAAGACACCTTTTTTGCTTTAGAATTGAAGGATGGCTTGTAGAAGCTTTAAATTATTCGCTTTATCTTATTGCGTCACTTGCCCGTGGATGTAATTAGTAAGGAGTAGCGAGTAACTAGTAACGATTAAGTATTATTTTAGTCATTAATCGCTACTCGCTTTTCCCAAGTAGAACTTTAAAACCGCCCCTATACTCCTAAAACATAGGAAGGGCGGCTTTAAAGGATCTCATTATATAAAACAAGAGGGAGAATGGGGGGAGTTGTTGGTGTGGAATCACTGACGATGGAAAAGTATACTATCACACATTTATATGATTGTCAATAGTAAACCCTTAAAAAAATTATTAAATCTTGTGATTTAAGTTTTATATAGACTTCGGACTGGCTTAAAAAGCTTATTTTGAGAGTTTTTAAGGGAATTCCATGAACCGAAAACCACACCTTCAAAGTCTCTAAATTTAAGGATTTTTAGCTTATTTATGATTGATTTTTAATTAAAATTCCTATATAATGAGAAGATTACTCAAGTAAAACAAAACCTTTATGACCCACAAAAAACTAACTTTACTCGAACTATTGGACTTAATCGAAATGGAAGATTATCGAGGGATCATCAACAAGCATGGTTTTGTGTCACATGTAAAAAATGGAATCATGCCTAAAATCATTAGAGACATTCGTGGAAATCACCGTCTCACAATTGACCGAGATGGAGATATATTTGCTGTGATTCAGCATGACACCGAATTGGCGCGTGAAACGGTGGGGGCTATTTATTAGAAGCTGCCAAAGCATAGAGGCAAAAGCCTACTCAGAACACTGACACCCAACATTAACACAATTGCATTAAACCCGTTGAGCGGATATTTTTGTTTTTGTTTCCTAAGCACGCTCCTGCTTCTAAATCTCTACTTTTTAGATATTTTCCTAACTCTAAGGATTATTATAACATTAATTTAATATATAAACAAGTTATTTTTCTCTCCTAAAGAACGATTGAATGAGTCAGATAAAGGGTTGTCTAAAATAAAACAAAAACTAAGATTTGACAATGGAAAAAGACATCTTATAATAAGGGTGTTCACCTCTGATGAGGCATTAAAAAATATCAACCAAAATTAAAAAACAAACTTAATACAGTACTGACCTGAGTTAATAAAAAAATGGACTGGAGCGAAACGTTACAAGGCGTCTCAAAAAGATGAAATTCTCTACACTTGCTACACTGATTCTGAAAGCAAAAATACTGAAGACACTATAAAAAAGTAGAAAAATACCGCTTACCCACGAATAAATTTATTGACTTTAAGGTTGGTCATAACCTTATTTTACGCTTATGCAAGTCATTTACGCACTAATCGGAGCCATTGTGGGCGCTGGAGGTGTTTTTTTATTTTTCAAGATGCAAGGCCAAGAGCATCTTAGGAAGATGGAAAAGGCCAATCAAGACAGAATGCAGGAGGCTCAAAAGAAATTGGCTGACATTGAACGGAAAGCTTCCATGTCAGAGACTAAATTAAAGGAAAAGATTCTCGATGCTAAAAATAAAGCTTTGGACATTGTTGAAGAGGCTAAAAAACAAGAGCAAGGCATGCGCAAGCAGCTAGAAAAGCAAGAAGAGCGACTCATCAACAAAGAAGACAATTTAGAGTTGAAGATGGGCGAGATGGAGAAGCTCAAAGCAACTTACGCCCAGCGAGAAGAGCAACTGAAGGTTGAGGAGGAGAAATTGGAAAACATCTACAAGGAGCAGGAGGAGAAATTGGCCAGCATCACCCAATTGACCAAAGAGGAAGCTAGGGAAATGCTTTTGAACAACATGGAGCGGGAGTATAAAGATGAGCTGGTTGATCATTACAATAAAATGAATGAGGGGCTCAAGGAGGATGCGAAAAAAGAAGCCACCAACGTCATTGCTGCTGCCATTCAAAAAATCGCATCCGATGTGACGTCTGAATCCACTCAAACCACAGTCAGCATTCCTAGTGATGACATTAAGGGGCGTGTGATTGGCCGAGAAGGGCGTAACATCAATGCCTTTGAACACATGACGGGAGTGGATGTGATTGTAGACGACACACCTAATGCCATCATGATTTCTGGCTTTGACTTGGTTCG
>JAUHXI010000023.1 GCA_030426875.1 bacterium | reverse complement strand
CATTGTTAAGGAGAGTGTTACCCACCCTTTCTCCTAGTTTTCTGAGTGATCCAAACATAAATATTTTAAATTAAGCGTTTATAGTGACCCTCTCCACAACTCGCTGAGAGTGAGTTGACCTTACCCCCCCCCATTAAAGGGGGGTGAAGGAGAAACGCTGGAGGACGTTTGGAGGGCGTAAGATTTTAGAAAAATTTAATCTTGTGGAGAAATTAGCATAAATTTAATAAAAAGTCAAGTAAAAATTTTAGAAAAAATTAATGTTTTCATTCCTCACACAAGTACTGATACGTAAATTAGCCAAAAAAGTAACAAATAATCTCCACATCTCCAGTTTAAAATTTAACCTTTATATAATGTTACAACGTAGAAAAGAAGATTTTGTTTCATTTATTATGACCACCCCCAACCCCACGACTAGGACGTTCTAGATTCAATGCAACATTCAACGTCTTAATTTCCAATGCTCACCACTTTCCAATTTTTAAATAAAACCTAATCACTAATTTTTAAAGTTTAAACATCATATGGAATTAAAGAATGAATGATAGTACACCCTAAATAATGTTTAAGTGTTGTGATTTATAATTTATTTGGAAATTAGAGTGAATTGATGAGTATTGGAGTGAATTGAGCCCCCTAGGTGGGTAAAAGTTTTAGAACGTCCCAGCCGTGGGGGCTAGGGGGGTGGTCATGGAGCCCGTCCCATCACCATGCACCATTCAAAAATAATGTGGACCACTTTTCAAAAGTGCTCCAGTATACGCCAATTTAAAATCCCCCCTGCCCCCTTTGCCAAAGGGGGAGCAGGAGATTTTCCCCTCAAATAAATTTCATAAAAAAATCTACACCATTCCAAATCTCATAAAATAGGAGTTGGTTTCCCGGACATTTCAGGAGTCTGGAGAGAAACGAGCGGGTAAAACAATGAATAAAGGAAATAAAGATGATTCCACCTCGTGTTCTCCCCAGCCGTTTTTGCTTCGTTTTTGCGGTCAAAAATGAAGAAAAGAGAAACAAAACAAAAAAAAGGTGACATGAGGGGGTAGGGTATTGCAGTGGGAGTTGAGGTAAAGAAATTTCAAGAGAAAAATCTCGTGGTCCAAAGGGAGTGAATGACCATTGCTCACACCCCTCACATACGCTATTCTAAATCCTGACACTTTGTCCTTACCACTTAGTCCTTAGTCCTACCCCAATGAGCCTAAAAATCGGCATCGTCGGCCTGCCCAATGTGGGCAAATCCACCCTCTTCAACGCCCTAACTCGCACCGCAGCGGCCCAGGCGGCCAACTACCCCTTCTGCACCATCGACCCCAATGTCGGGATTGTCGAAGTGCCCGATCCCCGTATGGATAAATTGGTCGAGATCGTTGAACCCAAAAAAACCATCCCTGCCGTCGTCGAGTTCGTGGACATTGCAGGGCTCGTCAAAGGCGCTAGCGAAGGCGAGGGGCTTGGCAATCAATTCCTCGCCAACATCCGCCAATGCGATGCCATCGCCCAAGTGCTCCGTTTTTTTGAAGATGGAGACATCACACATGTGCACGGCGATGTGAATCCGGCATTCGACATGGAAGTCATTCAGCTCGAACTCATTTTGGCGGATTTGGAAACCGTCCGCAAACGCGCGGGAGACACCGAAAAAAAGACCAAATCTGGCGATAAAAAAGCCATTGCCGACTTGAAGGTTTACAATAAAGTCAAAACAGCGCTTGAAGATGAAAAACTGGTCATCAACCTTGATTTAGATGAGGAGGAGCAAGCGGTGATCAAGGACCTTCACTTGCTCACCAACAAACCTTTTCTCTACATCGCCAACCTAAAAGAGGCTGAATTGGCTGGATTTGACCCTCAAAAAGCAAAAAAAGACCTAAATTTGACCGAAAAACACGAAATTCTACCCATTTCTGCCAAAGTTGAAGAAGATTTGATCAGCTTTTCTCCCGAAGAAGCCTCTGAGTACCTGGCTGACTTAGGTCTCAAAGAATCAGGGTTACATGCGGTCATACGGGCTGCCTACCGACTTTTAGGCTTACAGACCTACTTTACAGCCGGTGTTCAAGAAGTCCGTGCCTGGACCATTCCCATTGGCGCCAAAGCCCCACAGGCAGCTGGTGTCATCCACACCGATTTTGAAACGGGTTTCATTAAAGCGGAGACCATCGCTTATCAAGATTTTGTCGACGGCAATGGGGAGCAGGGGGCAAAAGAAAAAGGAAAAATGCGCATGGAAGGCAAGGAATATGTGGTGCAAGACGGGGACGTGATGCATTTTAAATTCAATAATTAGAGGCCCTCCCAGCCTCTCCGAAGGGGAGAGATTGAATTGGGGGTTTGCAACTTTAAATGATACACGGTCCTCCCCCTTTGGATGCCGGAGGTAGGCTAGAGGGGCCCTGCTAAAATGGTGGCCAGCCATTAAAAACCTTTGATCAGCCAATGAGCCAGACCATTGTGATATTTGCGCAGTAGGTAATAAAAAAGCTAATGAAAACGATAATTATCGCTTTTAAAATACTTATTTGATGAGTCTCTTCAAACACTCGGCTCATGATGCAGAGGATCCAAAATAGAATGATGATCCATGAGATGCCCAATACGTCTAACATAATCATGACATCCTCGATCGTCATTAGCATTGCTGTTAATCCTACAATAAAGGCGATGGCAATGCCCATTAGTAAAATTGAAATGACCGCGAAACTCACACTCCTGAATGTGGATATGAAGTTGGCTTTTCCACCAAATCCTTTGGCAACTAAGTGTGTCAAAAAGAGTGCAAATAAGCTAGTTGCCGACAATGCTGCTATGATTTGAATCTGAATCCATAAATTCATTTGAAGGGTAGTGGGTCCAGATGCCCAATTGTAGGTCAAGAGTATAAATGGAACTAAGAAAAGTATCACTGCCGCCTTATTGAGGAATTTATTTGTGGCAATGTCTTTGGCAACTCCTTTTTTTAGAACGATGAGCCTAAAAATTTGTTTGATGTAATGAACAAAGCCCCTTTTTTGTTCCATAGAATATACTTTTTATTTGATAACATGAACTCATTCTATGACTTTTTTTGTGGCTTTGCAATTTAAGAACCTAGGACCAGGAGATTTTCCCCTCAAATAAATTTCATAAAAAAATCTACACCATTCCAAATCTCATAAAATAGGAGTTGGTTTCCCGGACATTTCAGGAGTCTGGGTAAAAATGAAGAAAAGAAAAAACAAACAAAAAAAAGAGGTAACATGAGGGGCTAGAGTATTCAATGGGGATTTGAGGGTGGAGATGGGTTGAGGTAAAGAAATTTCAAGAGAAAAATCTCCTGGTCCCATTTCACCCATTGCCACCTCTTTTCCCCCTCCACTGTGTCACTCGTCATTCATTTAGCGAGGCTAAACCTCATTCCTCCTTCCTTGTGGAGAGCAAAAGGAGATAGAAATCATCTAAAATGGAGATTCCGGACAGGTTCTAACCCTTTCCTTTGACATGAAATTGATAAAGCGTGCCCAAAAAAACAATCGTCAATGGGCCATAAATGAGCCCCAATGAACCAAAAGCACTCACACCTCCCACCAAAGCAAAAAAGACTAAAATGGGGTGCAGTTTGAGCTTGTCTTCCAAGAGCCATCCCTGAAGTAAGCTTTCGCGTAAGACCACCTCCACTAAAATATAATAAGCGAACATCAAAGCAGCCAGCCAAATTCCTTCAGAAAAGCCTAATGTGAGGATTCCTAATCCATACACCAAAAGAGTTCCAAGCGCCGGAATCAGTGAGAATACTCCCGCAAGCAAAGCCCAAATCATAGCCCCTTTGAAGCCAAAAATTAAGAACCCTATGTAAGCAATCACCCCCGCTATCGCCGCTAGTCGTAAATTTCCATACACCAGGGTTTGCGTCACAGATTTAAACGCATGGAAGAGTTTTTTTTGTTGTGAGACGGGGTAGGGGAGTAGTTTTTTAAGGAGCTTTATGAGCGTTTTGGAATCCCTCAAGAAGTAAAAATAAATGAGTAGAAACACAAAAAATTGAAACAACGAGTTATAAATGGCTGAGATGATGCTTAGGCTGCCCACGGACACATACGTTCCGATTGATCCAAGAGAAGCCATGATCTTATCCTTGATGAAAGTGAGGTCCAAAGAATAGTTGGCAATGGTGAATTGCTCTTGTGCATTTAAATTTTCTAGCGTGGCTTCTAGGCTCTCTATGTTGATGCTGGTGGCAAACGAAAGGGCCTCCCTGGCCAGTAATCCAGTCAGAAAAAGCAAGGGTAGAATGATGCAAAGGACACTTAAAAAAACAGTCAAAAATGCGGATAAAGATTCATTCAAATGCCATTTTTTTCTCATCCATTGGCTCACCTGGTAAAACGCCATGCCGAAAGCCATGGCTAAAATGATGGCTGGAAAAAAAGGTTTTAGAATCCATATGAACGCACTCAAGAGTCCGAGAAAAATCACGGCTCGTAGGATTGAATGAAGGTTTTTTATCGGCATATTTATAACGAAAAAAAATAAAAGAGGGGTTCAGAGCGGCATAAAAAAATAAACATTCAAATCGGCCTTTCGACGTGTGGGTTGATTTTGAGATTTATTTCCCCTTTTCTTTATTAAACCATCTTAATTTTGTTTAATCAATTTAGTTGTCTACACAGTTTTTTTTATTTTAGGTACAATTGACATAGATTCTTATGTCTTTAAAAACATCATGAAAAACCAAAAAAAACCAAAAATCGCTTATTTTTCGATGGAGTTCGCTCTGTCGCCTGAGATTCCCAATTATGCTGGAGGCTTGGGTGTTTTAGCGACCGATATCCTTCGCTCAACAGCAGACATGGAGTTGCCGGTGGTGGGCATGTCCCTGATTTACCATCAAAATGATGATCCAGAAAAAGCCTTTCCGTTTGCTACTCATTTTAAGTCTCTGTCAGAAAAAATAAGCCTTTTCATTGAAGGACGTGAGGTTAAAATTGGGGTCTGGGTTCATGAAATTGTGGGGGAGACGGGGCACATTGTTCCCATTTATTTCCTCACTAGTCACTTTTCCGAAAACAAACCCTGGGACCGGGATCTGACCAAGCACCTTTATGACGGCAACCAATATACCCGTCTTTGCCAGGAGGTGATTTTGGGCATGGGTGGTCTTAAAATGCTCCGAGAGCTAGGGCATGATGACATCGACGTTTTTCATATGAACGAGGGGCATGCCAGTTTTTTGACCCTCCAACGTCTAAAGGAAGAAGGGGGGAGTCACGAAGTGGTTCAGGCCTCTTGTGTGTTCACGACGCATACTCCGATTCCCGCTGGCCATGACCGATTTCCTCACGCTTTAGTGGCTCAGGTGCTGGGCGAGAGTTTGCCTCATGTTGTCAAGCAACTGACGTCAGACGAAGAATTTCACACGACCCATTTGGCTCTCAATATGAGTCGAGTGACCAATGGGGTGTCTCAAAAGCATGCAGATGTTTGCAAAAAAATGTTTCCGCACCATGATTTCCTTGGGATCACAAATGGCATTCATTTACCCAGTTGGGCGAGCCCCGCTACTTTAAAAGTCTTGGATGAGCATTTTAAAGGATGGAGACAGAATAAGTCACTTCTTAGGCAGGCAATCGATTTGCCTGATTTAGAGGTTCAGAAGCTTCGGAAAGCCAATAAAAAAGCTTTGATTGATTTCGTCAATCAGCATGAGTCTTTTTTGGTCCATCCTTCTGATGGGCTTGAGGAGGCAGATTATTTTGATGAAGAAACCCTCACCCTCACCTTTTCCCGTCGTTTTGTGCCCTATAAACGGCCCCTCATGCTTTTTAAGGATTTAAATCGCCTCCGTGACATTGGCTATCAAAAACTCCAAATCATTTATAGTGGGGTTTGCCATGAGGCAGATCAGTACTGCAATTCGGTGATGGGAGAGCTTCACAAGCTTCAAAAAGAACTCCGCGGCCAGGTTAAATTGGCTGTGTTGCCCAATCGAAATCTCGATTCCTCTAAAATTCTAGCGGCTGGGAGTGATGTTTGGCTCAATACGCCCGAACCGCCGATGGAAGCTTGTGGGACCAGTGGGATGAAAGCGGCTTTGAACGGTGGTCTCAATTTTTCGACCCTTGATGGATGGTGGATTGAAGCGATGGAGATGGATCCTCAATCTGGCTGGTCCACTGGTTGCGACTGCTCGGGTCATGATGCGTTTGATTGCGATGATTTGTATGTCATGCTGGAGGAAATTCTTAATTTATATTACAATGAGCCCGAGGCTTGGTTGCAAAAAGTGAAGCATTCGATGGCGTTGGCCAGTTATTTTAACACGCAAAGGAATGTGGAGGAGTATTTGGAAAAGATGTGGCTTTCTTCTTGATTTTTGATGGACTTTAAGTGTAAATTCCAAACCACAAGCACCAAATTCCAAACTAAATTCCAAGCATCAAGTGCCAAATTCCAAACGCCTATTGTACACACCGTGGCCTAACGGCCACCCCTCTACTAGAGAGGAATTCCTATCCTAAAATTGCCCTAACCCTCACTCGCAGGGGTCAAGAGGGGGCCGGACTTTATTTTATAATTGAATTGTCATTCCATGGCCGCTTTGAGTCATCGAAAAGGGGAGTGTGGAATCGTCTTGCATTCAAATCAGCCAAATAGCACCACAAAAATGCTGTACCACTCTACAAGAGTGCTCCAGCATTTGTAAGCTAAATTCAATCGCTGGAGCAGTTCTGCGGACTGACTCCAGTGACTTGATTCCGAATTCTAAATCCATTTTACCTATTATAAAATCTCCCCAGCCCTCACCCGCAGGGGTCAAGAGGGCCCCGAACCTTGCTAGACATCTCCCCAATTCCAAGTATTGTTTAGAATTTATTTGGAAATTGGTCATTGAAAATTGAAAATTCTTAACCCAAGTCGTGTGCACATAAAAAAGAACATGATCTCTGCCAATGAGGGTTTCAAGTGTAGTAATTGCAAACGGATTGTGGAGCCTCACACAGGAGGAAGTTGCCGTAATCACTGTCCTTTTTGCTTGCATTCGCTTCATGTTGATTTGGAAGTGCCGGGTGACCGGGCCAATGATTGTAAGAGTTTGATGGTGCCAGTTGCTGTGGAGAACAATAAAAAAAAGGGTACCCGTATCAAGCACGTGTGTCGGAGTTGTGGATTTGAAATCTTCAATCGCATCGCCCCTGATGATGACTGGGAGTTGGTGTGTCGGTTGTCTAGGGTGCCGCAGTAACTCGCTGTTATATTTTGAAGTTTTAATCGTTTGATGTTTTTAAAATATTGTTTTATGGCTTGTCACTCTTTATTCTAGTTAAGCCTTTTTACCCGTATTGTTTCATCTACATTCTCAACTTGCATTTCATAAAATAACCCATTCTTGTAGATGATAACTTTTGGTCTATAGGCATAGTGGTAAGTGTAACATTCAGTCATATACACGATATTCTAATTTTTACCGTCCATATTTTAAATAATAAGTTCGCCCACCCCCTCAAGAAGTATAAAAATTCAAGCCAAAAGAAAGCTTCAAATAAAGCCAAAAACTGGTTTGGTTTTGCTGGAGCTCTATGATGGATGAGGTGTGGGCTAGGTTGGTTATTGGGATAAAATCAAAAGTCTGTTAAATTGGTCATGTTGAAATCAGTTATAAAAAATTTACTTTTCACGAGCCATAATTAGTAATGGATTACCAAGCCTTCAAACCACATCCTGATTTAGCCACCTTTGTAAATTTTTTTTGGACGCTCAAAATTCCATTTAATCCTAATGCAAAAAAACAACGGGTGCTTCCAGATGGGTGTGTAGACATGATTTTTGTCCTGGGGGACGACATTCAAAGGTATACCTCAGAAAAAAAGTTCATCATTCAACCACGAACCTTTATTCTGGGTCAGATTAGTAAGCCTTTTTATGTGAAGCCCACTGGAGATGTCGATTCTTTTGCCATTCGGCTTTACCCCTACGGTTTCTCAAACTTTATATCTGCCCCTATTCACAAACTCGCCAATACCGAAACACCCCTTTCTGACGTCTTTGGAAAAAAGGTGGCATCCAAACTAGGGGCAGACATAAGAAAAGCCTCCGATACTCAAGAGAGAATCAAGATCATCGAAACCTTCTTCGTCAATCAATCCAAAGAAAAAAGGGTCGTTGATGAACTTGTTAAATCTGTGATAGATGTCATTCTTTCGGCAGGCGGAAGTATTTCAATCAAGTCAGCCCTTGAAAATACCCCCTCCAAAAGAAGGCAGATGGAGCGATTATTTTCGAAAAAGATGGGCTTAAGCCCCAAGCAATTTTCTAAGGTGATTCGGTTGCAGGCAGCGCTCAAATTATTGCTGGAAAAGCCACCCAGTGGAGCCAATTATTATGATCAGTCTCATTTTATAAAAGACTTTAAAGAATTTACTGGAGTGCGCCCAACGGAGTTTTTTGATCGTGAAGAATTGTCTCTGTCTTCGGTCTTATATGCGAACGACTAACCTGTCGCATTTTTACAATCGAGTTGGGATTTTTTGGTTTATGATAGGTTTGTATTACTAAATAACTTTATCAAACTATGAAAAACTACATCTCTTTCGTCGAGATTCCTGTCACTGATTTCGACCGGGCAAAAGCATTCTACCAATTGATCCTTGGTATTCAAATTGACGACGTGAACATGGGTGAAACACAAATGGGTTTATTTCCCAATGATGGCAACAACGTTTCTGCTGCAATCATTACAGGAGAAGGTCAGCTTCCATCCAAAGACGGTGTGACGGTCTACTTGAACGGAGGTGAGGATTTGCAAGTCATATTAGACAAGGTGGAACCGAATGGAGGCAAGGTGCATTTGCAGAAAACTGAAATATCTGATTCAGGTTATTATGCCGTCTTTATTGACACCGAAGGGAATCGAATTGCGCTGATGTCAGCAGGGTGAACTGGCCCATAAAAAGTGAACTTCGTAAATTCTAAAGTCAGTTAAACCCCTTAAATAAAGCCAAAAAATGGTTTGGTTTTGCTGGAGCCCTAAAAAAATGCGAGGCAGAGTGATGGAGGTGGGTATTTTTTGAGGAAAGAGTAAAATCATGCGTAGACTGAAGAAGGAAACTCGAAAGAGATTTATTCGTAAGTCGAAGCATGATTTTACGATGGAGCGGGTGAAGGGACTCAAACCCTCGACCTCTGCCATGGCAAGGCAGCGCTCTAATCAACTGAGCTACACCCGCAAGGTGCCACATGATTTTACCAAAATGAACAGGCTTTGCAACGTGTTTTTCTTTTTGAGGAATGATTTAGGTTATCAAGAAACGATCAGGGATTCTTGCAAGAGTTTTTAACCTTTTATATTAAAGGATTGTGGAAAATTCATTAAATGTTTTAAGTCTAAATGTTTGCCTTTTATAAAATCATCTTCTATTTTGAAGCTAGTTAGCTCCATATCGCCCAACACACCACCGTTGCTTTCCATCTTTTTAGTTCACCTAACCCTAACTAAAGATGGATAATCGTCTTCATCCTCGTTTAAAGCGTTTCAAAAACTCTAGTGTTTTTGTGACTCTCTTTTTTTTAATCGCTAGCGTGTTGGCCATTGGCTTTCAAAATACAGCTTCAGCGGCGCCGGATGACGCTTTTGAGGAACATGGTAAACATTTACCGTGGAATGCTGGGACAACCTTTGCCCTGACCAGCGGTTATAATGAGGATTATCACACAACGCCAAATACTAAGTATCTTTTGGATTTTGCGATTCGTGATGAATATGGCAATCCCGATCAAGAGGCCACGTTTGGGCAGCCGGTTCGAGCGGTGGGAGATGGAACGGTGATTTACACCGTTACCGAGGGGGAAAATTTAGGGTGGGGAAGGCAAGTGAAAGTGGATCATGGTCAAGGATATGTGACGCAATACGATCATTTGGGTTCAGTGACGGTAAATGAGGGTGATGTACTCACACGTGGACAAGAGGTGGGAGTGATTGGTGACACTGGTTTTTCATATGGTTACCATCTTCAGGTCAGTTTATGGAAAGATGGAACGATTGTGCCACTGGAGGACCTTCAGCATGTGGAAGGTGTAAATTTGAATCTAAATCAAGAGCCAGTCACTGATTTTTTTGGAAAAACCAATCATTTCTTCTGGTCTCACAATTTTGATGATGTGCCCAGTAATCCGGAATTGCTAGTTGCAGAGCCCATTAACTGCCAATATGTCGCTCTAAATTGGTCGCCTGCAAACAAGGTTCAAAATTATGGCATTGTTGTAGACGGGAGTGCAACTGACTACTTAAATAGCGAGGCAGATTTTTACATCGATGGACCCTTCACTCCTGGGCAAAGTTATGACTTTCAAATTCGTGCCTACAATAATTTGAGCCAGTCTGATTCTAATGCAATCAATGTTACCTTTCCGCTGAATTGTGATGACCTCGTACCCCCACCTGAAGCCCCGGCTTTAGAATCAGCAGAAGCGAAAAGTTGTCATCTGGCAACCCTGGACTGGACCGATGTGGAAGATGAATCCTACTATGAAATTTATCGAAATGATGATTACATAGGCAAAACTGAAAATGACTCCAATACGACCACATTCAATGATTCATTCATTTGGGAAAATGGTCAATTCACCTACCACGTTGTTGCTGTTGGGGAGGGTGGTATTTCACCCAACTCCAATACGTTAGGGGTGACAGCTCCCGCTTGTGAAGATATCGCACTTTCCCCCGAAGAAGGTGGTCCTCAGTATGGTGAAGAACAATTTGGTCCTGATCACGAATCTGGAGAAATGGATGATCCTGTGAATGCCAATTCTGGAAATTACTACACCACTCACACCGATCTTTTTGTGGATTCAGTTGGATTTCCTGTGGATTTTAGTCGCACCTACAACAGTTCCGACGAACGTGCTGGTAGTTTGGGTAAGGGGTGGCAATTTGCGTACGACATGCGATTGATCAACACTCAAGATGAAGAATTTGTGGTCAAACGCCCTGATGGTTCTGGAGAGTATTTTGAGTTTGACGGGCAGGAGTTCACGCCCATGTCTGAAGACACTTTAACCACCCTAAAAACCGAAGGCGATGGTTTTGTTTATGAGCAGCCTGATGGAATGCTCTATCGTTTTGACATGAACGGCCTTCTGTCAGAAATTGAAGACCGCAATGGGAATCTTTTGGATTTGATTTATAACGGTGATGGTCGAATAGAAACCATCATCGACACTGCAGGAAGAAATTACAGCCTTGTTTATGAAGAAGGTCGTTTAAAGTCCATCACCGACCCCGAAGGCCGAACCGCCACCTATAACTACGATGAAGACACTCGTCAGCTCATCAGCGCCACCAGTCCTGGTGGTCGGACGTGGAATTACGGCTACAACGACGACCTCCAAATGACCTCTCAAACCGACCCCAACGGAGGCACCACCACCTTTACTTATGATGGAGAAGGGAGAGTAATTTCTATGGGTCACCCGGATGGTGGCTCAGTCAGTTTTGACTATCAAGACGGTCAAACCGTTCAAACGGATGAAAATGGAAATGACATCACTTTCATTCACAATGCAGATGGTCGTATGGTCCAAATGCTCGATCAACTGGGTCAATCAGAATTTTATGAGTACGACGGGGGTGGAAACATGACCAGTTACACCGATCGGAACGGTGACACCACTACCTACACCTTCGACGATCAGGGCAACATGACCTCCATGACTCGTCCCAATGGTTACAGTCAACAAATCAGCTACGGAGACTTCAACATGCCCACCAGTATCACCGATGATTTTGGAACCGTGACGATGGAATATGATGAAGATGGAAACCTCCTGTTTCGCACGGACCTTCTTGGTAACCAAATCGAGTTCAGTTACAACGCCCAAGGCCAGCCACTCACCTTCACTTCTCCGCTTAGCCAAACACTTACTTACGACTATGACGGGGAGGGGAACATGGTCCAAATGACCAACGCGAAAGGTGATTCAACCAGTTTTGATTACGACAGCATCAGTCGCCGCACTCAAGTCACTGATGCCATGGGGTACTCTGCTAAGTTTGGGTATGACCCTGATTCAATGGTCAATCAGCTCACTGATGCCAATGGAGGCACCCAACTCTTCACCTATGACGGCAACGGCAATGTTTCCACCGTCACCAACGAAGTGGGCTCCGTCAGCCAAATGACTTACTCGCCACTCAATCAAATGGACACGATGAGTGATTTTGAAGGCAACAGTTGGAGTTATGATTTTGATGATGATGGCCTTTTGGTGGCAGAAACCGATCCTCGAGGCTTCACCACCACTCACGTTTATGACGATGCTGGGCGACGCATTCAAACCAATTTACCGGAGGGGGGTACGGTCACTTTTGCTTATGATGGCAATGACCGCATGACCA
>JAUHXI010000198.1 GCA_030426875.1 bacterium | reverse complement strand
GCAAAAATGGAAATGGCGAGATGGGCATGAAAGCCGTCGCCCAAGACAAGGGCATGGTCAAGTTGGATGGGATGGTGAACATCGCCCAAACGGGAGGAGGCTCAGCGGGCTACTTACAACAAGAAACCCTGAATTTGAGCCCTGATACCATCGTCAAAGCCACCCCAGGCCTCAAAATTGACACAAACGACGTCAAAGCCGGCCACGGTTCCAGCATCCGGAATTTAAACGACGAAGACCTCTACTACTTTGCCGCCCGCGGCATCGACCCCAATGAGGCGAAGAAATTGATGATTTCTGGCTTTTTGGGAGCAGAGTTGGAGAAAATTAAGGAGGTGAAGGGGGTTTATGAGAAGGTTAAGGGGATGATTTAGAAATATGACATGATCAATGAATACTCAAGAATTTAACTTACTTAGCAAAGGAAGACTATTGAGTGGTTTTAAGTTATGTCATAAAAACGCAGATACTCATTTTAAAACTGCAATTTCAGCCGCTGATAAATCATACTATGGCATAGCAAACTCTCACTTAATATTAGCTGTTGAGGAGTGTATTAAGGCAACATATTTTTTACAAAAGATTTTTTCACCAGAAAAGAAAATTAATGTTGGCCAGATTTTTTTTAGTCATACAGAAAAACATGATGCAGGATGGGGTAGTTGTAAAGGTATTATTGAAGCATCTGAAGTTTTTCTTAATATGACATATGAGGTTGGTTTGAAAAAAATAAAAGACCCAAAATTAAAGCAAAAATTGATGGATGACTTTAGGGAGGCAAAGGAATTTGGAAAGCGATTAAATACAATAAAAATAAAAAGTTGGTGGAGGAAAGCAAATCAAAACAAGAATAGAGGTTTTTATGTTGATTTTAAAAACGGAAAGTGGATCACTCCTCACAATTCCATTAGTAAAAGAGATTACTTAAATTCATATGCCATAGTTGGAAGTTTCATGATGGTAAATGCCGTTATTTTTGATTTCAACCTGATAAGTTAAAAAATTCCGAGCTAGGAAAAATTTGTAATCTCGTCCAACAGGCTTTTAAGTTAAATGATCGCTGAAGCCCATTACAAATACGCTCCAGCTCACAAAATTAGAGCCAAGTTAAATGATCAAATACCCAACTCGTAATTTGTAACTAGTAATTCGTCATTAATCACACCTCACTAATCACCTCAAAGCCCTTAAAACTCCCCACCAGGGCCAAGCCAATCACCTGCGTCGCAATCCCCTTCTCTTTTAGCTGCTTCGCTGTCTCATTCATCGTTGCCCCGGAGCCCACCGCATCATCAATCAAAAGAACCTTTCTAAACTGGTGAGTCTCATTCACCACGATCGTTCGCCTGGCATTTTCCACCCGATCCTCCAATTTGCTCAGCGTTTTTTGAGGAATCGCAATCGCATTGCTCACCTTGACAATCGAAACCGAAGGAAGATCAATTTTCAGCTGTTTTTCAAGTTCCGTCATCAGCTGCAATTCGCGCTTGACCGTAGGCGGCGTAAAACAAATCGCATCGATTTCAAAGCGTTCCACCATCCGCTCAATGCGAGGTTTGATTTGAAGTCCCAGATCTCTAATAAAACGCTTATTCTGGCTCTGTTTGGCGTACAAAAGCAATTGACCCAACTCCGTTTTTCCAAAACGTTCAATGCTATAAAAGTCTAGATAAAACAACTTATCCAAATTGACCTTTTTAAAGGTGTCCTTGGCTTTTTGTAACCCATTGATCAAGCCATTTTTTTGATGTCGCTGGTACTTCTTGAGCGTTTTCACATAATCTTCAGCCGCTTGTTTTGGATTCTGCCCCCTAGACTCACACCATTCCAAAAACCCTTTAACGCCAGGTTCCACCTGACCCAAAGGAGAAATATAAAGGTAATTCTCTTGAATAAACGCTTGAGTCTTGGGTGGAAGTTGAATCTCGGGCACTTTTCCCTCTTCATCAGGAAGGTAGTAGTAAACTTTGGGAGGGGTCCCAATCTTTTCAATGAGATGAGCCTCCTCCAACTTTCTGAGCTGGCGGTGAACTGCCTGGCGGGAAATCATGAAGTGGTCCTCAATTTGCTTTGCAGTGACCTGCCCCCCTTTTCCAATGAATTTCCTAATTTTGATGGCTGTCGAGTTTTTCATACCTTTATACTATCATAGTTTACAGTTTACTGTAAAGTGTAAACTATAAATCACATGATTCCTGCCGACATAATAATGGTCGAAATCAAGTCTATTCTTTGCTACAATTCGATCATATGAACAAATCTGACTTCCCCATCTTCAGCCAACACCCCAAGCTCGTCTACCTCGATTCTGCCGCCACGAGCCAAAAGCCAAAAGTCGTTTTAGAGGCGCTCCAGAATTACTATCAAGAGATGAATGCCAATATTCATCGTAGCGCCCATTTTTTAGCCGAAAAAGCTACTGTTGCCTATGAAGCCACCCGACAAACCGTCGCCGACTTCATCA
>JAUHXI010000197.1 GCA_030426875.1 bacterium | reverse complement strand
ATATTTTTCATTCCCATAAAGGATGTTGTCCCGTACCGTCCCACTGAATAAAAAGGGTTCTTGAAGTATGAATCCAATTTTTTGAGACCGTGTGGCCGCATCATAAGAACGGATGTCTTTGCCATGGAGCAGTACCACCCCACGACTCGGATCATAAAGCCGGGCAATCAGCGATGCGGTGGTGGTTTTTCCGCCTCCCGTGGGCCCCACGAGGGCATAGGTTTTACCTTTTTCTAGGGCAAAATTGATGTCATGCAGCACCTCTTTATCTTTGGTGTACGAGAACCCCACATTTTTGAATTCCATCACATGTTTTTCGGAACCACTGTCTCTAGATGGCACGGTTAAAAGGTTCGAGTTGAGCTGTAAGATTGAATGGATGCGGTCCCAACTGGCAAAGGCCATTTGAAAACTAGACCAGACCACGGCCATCTGCCTCAGTGGATCATACATGCGTGAAATATATGTCAAAAAACTGATCAAAAGCCCCAGGGTGAATTGCCCATCGGAGATGAGCATGAGGCCAAAAATGAGAACTCCCAGTTGAGCCAGGTTTGAAACCAGGCCATAGGTGGGTGTTAGGGTGTTGTTGGCAATGCCGGCTTTGATGGCCGATTGGTAATTGATCTCATTGATCTGAGCGAATTTTTTACGGAAATAATCCCTCCGGTTAAAAGCCACCACTACCTTAAAGTTGTCGATGCTTTCAGAAATCTCGGCACTCATCTCCCCCACATTTTGCATGCTCATGGCATTTTTACGCTTGATCCACGGGGAAACCAATTGAGTGAAAATCATCAAAAATACAGCCGGTGCGATGGCGACCAAGCCCACTTTCCAGTTGATGACGAGCATGAAGACAGCGGCCCCAAAAATAGTGATGATGTTGGTCATGAACTGGACCAAGCTCCGAGAAAAGAACTGATTCAACTTGTCCGTGTCGTTGTTGATGCGAGAAATTAGGTCGCCTGCTTTATTTTGATTGAAAAAAGCCACTGGCAAATCACCCAATTTATTGAAGATGGAATTGCGCAGGCTGAACAAGACATTTTGCCCCACTTGCCCCATCCATAAGGTTTGAAAATAACCGGAGATGATCACCCCAATGTAAATCGCTAAAATAATGGCGCCATAAGTTAAAAGTTCACCAAAGTCACCTTTTTGAATCGTGTTGTCGATGGCAAGCCCAATCAAAACTGGTGCCAAAAGGTTGAGGCCAGAGGTGATGAGGGCCGCAATGGTGGCGAGGGTGATTTGCTTTTTTTCCTCCTTTAAAACAGGGAGAAATTTTTGGAGAGAGCTCCAAAGCCTTGTTTTTTGAGGCGTTGATTTCGCTAAATTGTAATCATTCATAATGGTTGGTGCTTTTTTGAGAATTGTATATTTGAACGTATTCAGGTGAGCTTTGCAGCAGGGATTCATGGGTTCCAGAGGCAACTAGTTCCCCCTCCATCAAAAGAATGATCTTGTCATAATTTTGAACCGAAGCGATTTTTTGGGTCACCGAAACCAGCGTTAAATTGGGATAATTCTTGCTGAGGTTGGCGATGATCCGTTCTTCCGTTTTAGTATCCACACGGGCGGTGAAATCATCCAACAAAAGGATTCTAGGATTCAAGGCCAAAGCTCTAGCCAACATGATGCGCTGCTTTTGACCTCCAGACAGGCTTGAACCCCGTTCGGACACAATGGTTTCTAGCCCTTGAGGAAGCGAATCGATGAAATCATCCAGCTCGGCGGTTTGAATGGCTTTTTGAAGTGAATCTTCATAACTTGCCGAAACAATATTTGCGTAATTACTGACCAGTTGAACTTTCAGTTGAGGTATATCATTTTGGCTTTGATCAATTGGAGTTTCGTCACTGCTTGAACAAGCACCTATAAAGCTTAATAAAGCAAGAAGCAAACAAGACCTTCTGAAATAGTTTTTCATAGTAAAACTTTCTCCATTAAAATTAAATTATTTTTGAGTTCTTTTAAAATAAAATCTTTACATTTTAATTGAAAATGACTTTCAATTAAAATGTAAATTAAAAAAATTATGACTAAAGTCTAATAATAATTATGTCAATATAATTTTTTATAAAAAAATGAATCCAATTAAAATGAAAAATATTTTCAATTAAAATTTTAAAAACAAAATAAAAAACCCCAGATTCGTTTGGAATCTGAGGTTTAAAAAATCATTAATGAAACCAGGGCATTTAGCAAATATGATAAAAACCCTTTTTGATCACTTAAATCAAGTTAAGAATTAATGAGCATGCCCATCATGATCTTCATGCTCTTTATTTCCTTCAAGAGCTTCTTCTACCTTTTCACCGGCCTCTTTAAGTTTCTCTCCTGCCTTTTCGGCACCTTCTTCAATTTTTTCACCGGCTTCTTCAACTTTTTGATCAATGGCTTCTCCTGCTTTTTCAGCAGGTCATCGAACTTCTGAAATTCGTCAAAGGATCAACCAGGTCCGGTGATTCGAC
>JAUHXI010000196.1 GCA_030426875.1 bacterium | reverse complement strand
CCTGAAAAAGAAGAAGAGGATTTTGTTTAACATGTTGCCCACAAGATAGAGGGTTAGTCAAAAACACCTTTCGCAATCCAATGGATCAAGCGGGGGTGTTTTTGATCTTTCATTTATTGACGAACACTGAACAAAGTATTTTATAGTTGAGATTTATATAATGTGAAAATCAGAAATCCCACATCCTTTGTTCAGTGTTCGTCAATCCTCAGAATTTCCTAAGAAGATCATTCACAAAACTCACGATTTTTTGATTGTTCAAGCGAAGAGCCAATTGTTTGACTTTCCGGAGAGTGGGTTTGGCTTTTCTATATTCAGCAATGGTCTTAAAATGCTTTATTTTCTTCAGCAAATCCGATAATTCATACTGAAAGCAAGTTTTCTCCCCTTTTATGTCATTCAATGTTCTAAAATTTGAGGCCGCCTTTTTATACTTTTTTTGATTCAAAAAATAAAAGGCCTCGGCACGTAAAATGTTGTTCTCGAGCCCTTGATTGTGTGATTGCTTGGCAAATTTTTTAGCAGCTTTAAACTGCTTTTTATTGGTATAATAAAGGGCTAAATTTTGATAAGCAACCAATAGATTCCGCTCTACAGTTTTGCGATGATTTGAAAATTGATGAGCGATTTCAGATGATTTGAGCAAGTTAAATGGACTGATTTTAAACCGCTTTTCAGAGGGCTCGGGAATATCAAGTAGATTGGTGGGGATGATCTCTGTCACATCAGAGATGAAGGTGTATTCTTGATAATCGGCCAACTTACCTGCGGTTGTTTCAATGTCTTGCCCGTTATAATGCAGGCAGATATGTTCTGGTAAAATCTTAACGTGGAGCTCAGCAATTGAATAACGGAGAGAGTAAAGGTAGATATAAAGCGTGACAATTTGATTGCAATCCCCCACCAACTTTTCCGCATGGGGGTTCCGGAGTAGCTTCTCAAAATTCACAGAGGCTTTGTATTTTAAAATTCGGCCTGGCTTTAAATAGGCCATAATCAAAAGTAGGTACTCAAAATGAGTGTCATTCTGAAGTGAGTCAGATAATATTAGATTCTTTTTTAAATTGGAAACTGTGGCTTCGTTTTCTTTTAAGAATTGAAAAAAATCTACCTTTAAAAGTTCTGCTGAGCGATAGAGTTTTTTGCGGTAACTTTTTTTTAGCGTCTTATATCCCTTAAATTTATACTCTAAAAAAATAGTTAAACGCACTAGATCCTCTTGCATCAAAACTTCCAAATCAGCAGCAGAATGAATTCTAAGATGGCGCAAAAAACGGTCCACCTTCTTCTCGAATGGCCCTTCGTAAATGGAAAGGAAATTGAATAAACTCACTTTTTTATTTTTATTTATTTTTTATTCACTATTTCTAGTTTAAAAGAATCCACACTCAATTGTACAGACCTAAAATCTTACGTCGCTACGATGGAGGTGAAGATTCCGGATCAACCACGTTTAATTTCTTCTGAATCACAGGGTTGACCGAAAATTTCACCCACGTTTTTTTAAAGGTCAACTCAGGGCTAAATTCGGGATGAACCACATCGCCGTCTTTTAAAGGCTGATCCACTTTGGCGGGCCTACCATTGATCGTCACAGATTTTAACTTTCTAAACTTTTGAGGATAAATGTGACAGACAAAATCAATAGCAGTGATTGGCTTTTTGAGGTGATAGAGGTTATTTTTGGAGTCAAATATCCCCACATAATTACTATTAAAATAGTTTCGCAAGGCTTTTTCAAACTGCTTGGGATTGGACACATCCTGATGTAAATAAGCAATGTTTCGCAATAAATTCACCCTAGAAGAGGCTGAATTGAGGGTGTATTTATTCTTTTTATAATTGGCATGAGCCGCTGGACCAAAGCGGCAAAACTCATCCATGGCCTGGGTGCGGATTTGGATTTCTAAGGGCTGCTGATTCACTCCAATCAGAGGGTAAACAACCGTATGGATAGATTGATAGCCATTTTCTTTCGGGGCGCCAATGTAATCCTTCAATTTACCTGGAATGGGATGCATGAAGGCATGAACCAAGCCCAATGCTTGATAACAGTCTAAATAGTCATCCAAAATAATCCTTAGCGCCAAGCGATCGGTTAGCTCCAAAAACCCGCGTCGCTTGTTGACCATTTTTTGATAGGTGGAATACAATCCTTTGATTCGCTTTTCGATGTGGCAACCAATTTTTTTTTGCTTGAATTTTTTAACAAGGAACTGCTCGGTCTCATTCAAGCATTTTTCGTCAAATGGCCGCCGCACTTCAAATTCAACTGCTAGTTTTTTTGCAATGGTGGGGTGAACCACCTTAAAACAAGCGTCTTCCATCTCTTGACCCCAGGCGTGCATGCCCAAACGGGAGGCAATGGCGGTGTACATGTGCAAGGTTTCGTGAGCAATTTGCCTGCGAAGACTCCCTTTAAAACGATGCAGACGGCGAATGTCATTCAAACGATGGGCCATTCTCAAGAAAAGTAGTCGCTCGTCT
>JAUHXI010000022.1 GCA_030426875.1 bacterium | reverse complement strand
ACACACTAGGTGATACAGTAAACAGCTCTTATTATGATTTTTGTGAATATGATTGCTCATGACTCTCATACTAACACATTCCTGGAGGACACCCGGCCTAAAGGCACGGGGAATTCTAGTTGATTAAAATCATGAATTCAATCACTTGATTTTTTGGATTTTATTTTTGATATTTTGAATTATATGGTATAATATTATATTAAAATGATTTAATTCACTACGATGCCGACTCAAAGCACCACAAACTGCGATTATTTGGTTGATTATCTGTCCTCATTGGATGCGAGTGGAATGGTTAAAATTGCTGGTTTACTGGATGGAATGATTAATAAATCAAATACTAGTCCTCATGCCTTCTCAGGTGCTAAAAATATGGCTAATAATGGTATCAATGAAGGTGTTATTGCATATATTATAAGAAAGGGTGGGTCAAGTGTTTTTAGAATAAGAGACAAACTTGATCGCATCAGGCTTGTTCGGGATATAATATATTGGCGACTACGTGCAAATGCTACGGAGCCCGAAAAAAATAAATCAGTACGGAATCAAATATGGCAATCTCTACTTAGCGGCACCCCACCCCAATAAACAGTGAAAAACTAAGTATAATAGCCTTAGCTTATAACCCCTTCCAAATTGAGACGTAGCGAAATTAGAAAAACAGGATTTGTGAGTGGCTTATTGGAAAGTGACGTGAATGTACTAGGTTCAGCTGCGGAAGCCTTGAGCAATTTAATACATTCAAGGCCTTCAGATCATGTAACTCGTCAAGAAATGACTAATGCAGGGGTCCAAAATTGGATGATCAGCTATATTTTTAATTCAACTGGAAAGAGCCTTGCTATCGAGAAGAATATCGAAGAAATTAAGTTTATTCAGAGCTTAATAGAATGGCTCTTCAAATTTCGTTCCGGACTCATCATCACAATAGAAGCAAGTGTTGATACTAAGACTTTAAGAGCTTGACTGATGAACTCTTTAGAGCAAAGATCCATTCCTGTTCTAGATGAGATCAGAAGAGAGGTTGAAAGGGTGGTAGAAACACATCAAAAAGCAGGGGTAAGTGAAGAAGAATTGTCTCAAATATCCGAATCAGAGAGGGAAAGATATGAAGAAGAATTTGCTGAGAACTTGTCGCTGGCCGATCCACACAAGCTCACTACTGACCTAGAAATATTGAATAAACTAATGATTAAGTCATCTTGCACGGATACTTTCGATCGCTCAGAGATGGCTGGAAAAGGCTTAGAAGATTGGATTCTTGATTTTATCTTCCACTCAGGTGAAAAAAAGCCTGAACTTCAAATTATTATATTCATATATAAGCTAATAAAATTGGTTTCTAGAGTTTTGCATGATTTGAAGCATGAGGATATGAATCGAATCATTAAGCGGGAAGTTATAAATTGCCTAAAGACCCAAATCATCCCTGATCATGAAGATTTTTTGTCTAAAATTAGAAGAGAAATAGCAAGTGTGAAGCACCTGAGAACTCAATTGGAAAGTGCCTCAATAAAAGAAGACTCTATCAAAAGTCGATTTGAGAAAATTTATCAAGAAAATCCCTCCAAATGCACACAAATAATAGCAGATGCATCTCATAAACTTACCTTAGCAGATACTAAGACTATAAATACATTTATGAATTGGCTAAAAAAGCTAGTAGAATATGCCGATGAAGCAAAGGCGCTCAGGCGCTTTGCTATGATTGATTTATTTGAATTGAAAGATGTGATTGAAAAAGGAGGGCAGAAAATAGATAAGAAAAAGGTTAGAATTGTCCTTGAATACTTAGAGGCTCGATTAAAAGAAGTGGGGCCCAAAGAGCCAACACAGACCCCCTAACCCCCCCTCAAACAATCATCCCCGACCCCACACAAATATCCCCACCCCCCTCGGAATCAGGCTGATAAAAAACCGCGAATTGACCCGCTGCCACCCCATGCACAGGGTTTTTTAAGGTGACCCGATTCCCCTCCAACTCACACGCATGCATCGTCGCCCCATGTCGAATTTTCACCCTCAATTGGACATTAGAAATTGGAAATTGCTCATTAATTTGATGCAAATCCCCTATTTCAAACTCCGTTTTGTAAACCGATTCTGGCTGATAACCATTGGCCAAATAAACGATATTCTTTTCAACATCTTTTTTGACCACAAACCAAGGGCCCCCACTCAAATCCAACCCCTTCCGTTGGCCAATGGTATAAAACCAGAATCCTAAATGCTCACCGATTTTCTCACCCGTTTCCACATCCACAAAATCCCCCGGCACCTCCTCCAAGTGATGCTTCAGAAATTCCCGAAACGGAATTTTACCCAAAAAACAAATCCCCTGACTGTCTTTCCGATTTTTATTCGGGAGGTCATAGTGCTCGGCTAATTCTCGAACCTCCTCTTTTGTAAATTTTCCAATGGGAAACATCGCCCGAGAAAGCTGCTCCTGGGATATTTTCGCTAAAAAATAAGTCTGATCTTTAATCGGATCCGGCGCCATCTTCAATAAATAGGAAGGCTTACCGCCAACCGCTAACCGCTTACCGCTTACTTGAGCATAATGCCCCGTTGCCACCTTTTCAAATGAATCATCAATCGCCTCATAAAACTGCCCAAATTTGATCTGCTGATTGCACATCACATCCGGATTGGGGGTACGACCTGCCTTGGCCTCAGCCACGGTGTATTGAACCACACGGTCCCAGTATGCCTTTTGCATCGGCAGCACTTCCAACGATACTCCAATTTCATCACAAACCTGTCTAACATACTCCAAATCCTCTTCCCAGGGACACTCACCCAAGTAACTGAGCTCATCTTCGAGCCAAATCTTCAAATAAAAAGCGGTGATGTCGTGACCTTTATCTTTTAGAAGTCGAAGTGCAACAGAGCTATCCACACCACCAGAGATGAGCATCGCGATTTTCATTCTTTATTCTTTTGTTATTTTATTAATTCAATCCCCACCGTCATCCCGAAAGCGACATTAGCCAATATCACCTTCTATTTCACCATTTGATCAAACTGCCCCTCATAAAACAGCCTAAGAAGCCGCTCCATTTCAGAAAATCCATTCAAATCAAAGGTGTCCATTCGTCTTTTTTGAGAGGAAAGAAAGCTGAAAAAACCCGTTTTTTTAGGCAGTAGAATTTGAACACAAACTGCAAACCGCTCTCCATCCTCACTCATCAACTGGAACCAACTCTCTCCCTGAGCAAAAATCAGATTGAAAGGGCAGGCCTCCCCCATTTGCTCACAAACTGCCTTTTCTTGTGTTTTTTTCGCCTTCCAATCCGTTGATTTTATCAACTCAATCGCCCCGCTAAAATCAACGGGTGGCATTTCTTGAGTCGAAAGATCTGATTCTTGAACAGTGTAAGGAAGAGGTTGCATGAAATGAAATTTTAAAAAACTAGGCAGCTTTATTTTAGCACAAAATATTGTATCCCTACTCGAAATTTGTGTTCCACACATAAAGTTGATAAGATAAAAAAAACACCTCCACTCAAAAAAATAACCTCACTCATATGGTCGATTTTTCCGATCTCCTCATTTTAATGGTCGTGGTCTGGACCGCCGGAAAAATCTTCCGCATGCTCAACCTACCTGTGATTTTTGGGGAATTGATTGGCGGAATCATCGTCGGGCCCACCATTTTAGGACTTGTTCCTGCAGATAGCGAAATCATCCATATCATTGCAGAATTTGGCATCTTCTTTTTAATGCTCCACACCGGCCTAGAAACCGACCATGAAAAATTATTAAAATCAGGAAAAAAATCCATTCTTATCGCTATTTTAGGCGCTCTCACCCCCCTATTGATCGTCTATCTGATTGCCATTCAATTCGGCCACGACCCGTTCACTGCTTTCTTCATCGGAACGGCCATCTCCATCTCAGCCATTTCTATCACCGCTAGAATGTTCAAAGATTATAAAATCCTAAACACCAGCGTGGCCCATTTATCGATAACAGCTGGCATCATCAATGACATTCTTGGCCTCATCTTATTCTCCATCGCCCTAAATATTGCCGAAACCGGAGCCATTGATTGGGGTGGACTTGGCCTACTACTCGTGGGCATGGCCCTATTCTTTACGGTGGTCATTTATGGCGGAAGCAAACTATCCCCCTACATGGACCGCATCATTCGCTTCAACAACAAGGGATTCACCCTCACCCTCATCATTGCCCTATTGATGGGGCTCATTGCAGAAGCCATTGGCCTACACATGATCATTGGTGCCTTTTTAGCCGGCCTCTTCATTCGAGAAGAAGTGTTGGATGAACGGGTGTTTAAAAAAATAGAAGATCGAATTTATGGTTTGAGTTACAGCTTTTTTGCGCCAATCTTCTTTGCTAGCCTAGCGTTTGATTTGGACTTTTCAATTTTCAAACAAATGCCATTCTTTCTAATAACCATCTTGATCGCTGGCATTGGTGGTAAGTTTTTAGGTTCATTTGTAGCCTCTCGTTTAATGAAACTTGACCCAAAAAAATCCACCGCGATCGGCCTGGCCATGAACAATCGCGGTGCCTTAGCCTTAGTGATTGTCTCGGTCGGATTAAAAGAAGGTATTGTCTCACCTGATATTTTTTCCGTCCTCATTTTTATCTTACTCAGCAGCACTCTCTTTGCAATTCTAGCCTTCAAGCCCATGGTAAAACAGCTGAAAGTAGAATAAGGAAACGGAGTAAAATACGATAATATTTAATTATAAGTTTGAAATAATCGAATAATTTTAAAATGACATATAAAAGAGATCGTCAAAGCACACTCCTTGAAGCGCTAAAAAACGCCTCATATCATTCTACTTTTGGGTGCCAGGCAAACCGGTAAAACAACGCTTTTAAAGCAAGTTATGGAGGTCGCGGAGCAAGATTCTCTCTGCTATTTTTTGAACTTAGAGAATCCTGAATACAAAAAACGTCTGAATGAGCACCCCGAAAATCTATATGAAATCATTGGAATGCGGCCCAATAAAAATGTAGGCAAACACTATATTTTCATTGATGAAATCCAATACTTAGACAATCCCAGCAACTTCTTAAAATACATTTATGATGAATACCGTGGCCAGACCAAATTGGTGGTGAGTGGCTCCTCATCCTTTTATATCGACCGAAAATTTAGAGACTCACTCACAGGTCGGAAAAAAGTCTTTAATCTATATGGGTTGAATTTTGGGGAGTTTTTACGATTTAAGGAAGAGAAGAAATTAGAAAAACTGGTTCTTTCTGGGGCTAAAATCAACCCTTTAAATGAAAAAAGCTCAAACAACTCCTCTCCGAATATATGAATTACGGGGGCTATCCAGAAGTGGTTCTAACCCCAGAACCACAAGAAAAATTGGATCTACTCGAAGCCATGAGCTTTGACTACATCCGCAAAGACATCTTTGAAGCCAAGATTCAAGATGAAGAAAAATACTTCCACCTGCTCAAAATCTTAGCCCACCAATGTGGCCAAATGGTGAATGTGAATGAGTTGGCCAATACCTTGAATCTGAGCCAGCCTACAGTTGAAAATTACTTATACACCTTACAAAAATCATTTCATATTGCCCTGATCAAACCCTATTACAAAAACATTCGCAAAGAGTTGAGTAAAATGAAAAAGATTTATTTTTATGACTTGGGCCTTCGCAATAGCCTAATAGGCAATTTTACCCCATTGGATTTGAGAGAAGAAAAAGGGGCAGCATTTGAAAATATTTTCTTCAGAGAAACCCTTTATAAGCACAACCTGGAACATATCAAATACTGGCGCACCATTCATAAAAACGAAGTGGATTTCATCCTCCGAGAAAAAAAGGCCTACGAAATCAAGTACAACCCTTCAGCCATTCAACTTTCAAAGTATAAAACCTTTCAAAAAATGCACCCTAACATTGATCTCAATTTTGTAACCCATGAAGATTTGATGGATTTTATTCACAGACCCAGCAAATGATTAGCTTAAAATATATTAGTGCCTATAATAATTTTTCGCCTCCTCCAATGTTAATTCTATTACATTTTTTGGAATATCTCTATCAACCCTTGTCAACAAAAATCCTGCATGCGGTGAATAAAAATCTTCATCAAAAGCTTCAATTCCAAATTCGGATAAATACTTCTTTAGCATATCAGGAGTAAATTGCTTTTCAGCATAACTCTTTTTGTAGCCTTCCTTCTTCTCAAAAAAAAGCAGTTTTCCAGCGGCTTCAAAGCGATATCCTTTAGCCTCAAGCTTGGAATAGTAAATGTAATGGTCATCCTTATGGGATTCAAACCCATTTTCATCAGTGTATTTAGGTTGATTTGGATCTTTATATTCAAAAGCCACCCCCTTATTCGAGCAAGTAGCCATAATCATGCGGCACTTCAATTTTTTACTCAAATAATGTAGAGCAGACGGATCAGTACCTCCAAAATGATTGTCTAAAAAAGCGCTCCATTTAGTTTTAGTCCCTAAAATGAGAAATTTTGTGATAGCAACAGTTGTAATTGGTAGAAGTTGCTCCAGTGTCCTTGATAAATTTGCTGACACCTTCTTCTTTAACCACTTTTGCCCCAAAGACCCTCTCCATTTTAAAAGCAAAGAAAGTGCTTGCTCAGAATCGATTTCTAAAAAAAATATAGAGTTTGTAAGGGGTTTGTATTGGTTGAACATTGGTTTCAATTTAACAGTTTTTTTAAGAATCCATATAGGATCTCCATTTTAAATGATTTTTATCTCTTTTTAGTTGATACAAGAAAGGAGGAATGAAGTTTAGCATCGCTAAATGAATGACGAGTGACCCAGTATAAGCGGAAAAGAGGTGAAAAGGGATGAAATGTGGAGATTGTAGATGGGCTCTAAGGGAAAATTTTATCAAGCCATGTGGGACTAAAAATATACATCACAAAAATAAGCCACATAAAAAAGATGATGCTCATAATCATCCAATATCTTAGTGGCTTCTCCGTTTTCGTAATTTTTCCTAAAGCAAAATACTTAGAGATGTAACCATTTTTATAAGAAATGATCAAGTAAACTGTGAATATAAGCAGTAGAACTGCCATACTAAATTGATCACTCGAAATATTAAAGCTATTTAAAAGCCTCCTTAACGTAATGGATTCAGCTAGGATAACAAAAGCAATGATAATAAATATCAACTTAAAGCTATATGAAAGGATTTGCTTAGTCATTTGTTTTTGAAGTCTTTTTTTACTACCCATAATCTAAAAAATAGTTAATACAATTAGAACTTTAGGGGAAAAAACACATTTCTTTACATTTTTACAAGTTCAACTTAAACCGGAACACCTCTCGCCCCACCAACTGATCAGCGCGGGCATATTTGAGGGATAAACTTCGACTTTGAGGCAGTAGCGATTCCAACTCAAATCCCATTTCTCGAATTTCATTGATGCACGTTAACCCCATCTCAGCTCGGTCTCGAACGCGGAAAAAAGGAAGGGCAGCCACAATTGAACCTTTGAACTGAGCTATTTTGAGCTGATGGAAAAATTCGATATAAAGCCTGTCTAATTCAGAAATAAGCGGTCTTATCTCTCGTTCGGAGCCCATCCTTGTTTGTGGAACCCCTAAGTAGCCCTCAAAGGCAATGGCTTCGAACTTTTTTTGGGGAACAAGATGGGTGGCATCATGCTCAAACAATTCAGCCTGAGAGGATAAATTGAATTCTTGGCGCACCCACTCCACATTCCGCTGAGCGCCCTCAAGTGTCCGGGTATTGATGTCTGATCCCAACATATCCCGACCAGAAAGTAAGCCCTCCATCACGAGTACACCCCCCCCACAGAAGGGATCCCAAATGGCCCCCTCCACTCCCGTTAAATTGACGAGGATTTGAGCCAACTTAGGCGGTAACATCCCCACTTTCATACTCCGAAAAGGCTTGTCATAATCTCGCTTGCTGTAGGCATCAATGTCCTGTGTGGCTGTCACTTTTCCTATAAAGTACTGAGTACCTGATTGGCAGATTAGAATTTCTGGGCCCTTTAACCCCTTTTTTTGAGCCACGCTTAAGTTTTTGAAATTTTGATTGGCAAAACGACTCGAAATACTGGCTGATTTCAGGCGCTTCTTCAAACCAATCAATAACGTCTTTAGTTCCCCCTCAGGCAAACCATAAACACTTACCCCGTATTGGAGCTTTCCTGATTGATGGTCAGATAGTAGTGCCTCGATCAAAGCCTGGCTCAACTCACTCTTTTCAACCTGAGCTGACAACTCCCCCATCTTAAGGACCCCACCCAATCGGTCAAAAGTGGCCTGATTCAGCTTATTAGAAGTGTCCATGACCACAAACGCATCCTCAAATTCGTGAAATAAAGCATCTGGATACGCCGCATAGAGCTCTGCCAGCGAGAGCCTGGGGTCTTTGCCGAGGATGAAAAGATAGGTTGACATTTTAGTGGTTTTACCCTAGTATTAAAGCGTAAAAAAAAGGAAAAGCCCACCTAAAAACCTCCCGAATCGGATTTTTGGGGATTTTTTTGTTTTTTACAACGATTTGACAATTAATTTCCAACTTCCAATGACCAATTTCAAAATAAATTCTAAATTTAAATACACAATTTCTAAATATTATTTGGAATAACATCATTCAAAGCCTAAAACTAAGGTGGAAGGATGAGATAAACTCCTTACAGAACCCCTGTTCCATGACTCATAGGCCGGGAATGACGCACAAGAGGAAAAAGGATAACCGTGACTTAAGAGCCTATGTGGAGTCATCATTCTCGCCCGAGTCAGCAAAAGGTTCCGCATAGCAGAATGCTTAACACGGAAATCTTGGCTATACACCCAACATAAACATAAAATATAAGTTAAAAATACCCTTAATTTTAATCAGCAGTAAAATGAAAAAAACCACCATTCTAAACCTCTTCATTGCCAGCCTCACCCTTCTGTTCATCGGCTTATCCAGTGGTTATGCCGTTGGCTACCACCAGGCTCAAAATGAATCATTCCCAGAAATCATCCCCATTCAAGACACCAATCCTCACATCAGTACGGTTAAATTTTTAAAGGTTGAAGATGGCACGCTTTATGGCCAAATTGACGGGCAAAAAGCGCGACTTGCCCATAGCCCGGATCATATCAGCGATTTAAATGTGGGAGATGATTTTCAAATCCCCCTCAATGAGATCAATTTAGCCTCATACTACAGTGTCGAAACCATACCAGATGGGGTGAGCTACATTGCCAGTGAAACTGGCAAGTACTACTACAGCATACTTGACCCCCGAGCCCTGCGCCTAACCCCTAAAAATCGGCAATATTTTTACACAGAAGACGAAGACTTGAATGCCGGATATATCGCTCCAAAATAAGCTAAAACACTTGATTTTTTGTCTAGAATTTGGTATAATTTAATGAATTCCTTATCTGAGCAACTGATTCTGGGAATCGTGAGACAGCACCACTTTTAAGAGAAATAAACAACCAACATGCTTTCACTTCACACAAACTCACTGAAGAAATATGGCCTCAGTCGAATCTTTGAATTCGCTAAAGCAGCGGGTTATGATGGCATCGAAATTGGTGTCGATAAAAACAGTTACGACACTCAAAATGCTGAGTACATCAAGCGACTTTCTCAGGAACATGGATTGCCCATCGTTGCTTTACACTCCCCTAAAAATGGAACGGCCAAAAGTGTCGAACATGTGGTCGAAATGGCTGCTTATTTAAAATGCCCTGTAGTAGTGATCACCCCGCCTAAATTGCTGGATTTTAAATTCACCAACTGGCTCAAAAAACAGGTTCCTATCATGCGGAAAAAAAAGCACATTCACATTGCACTAGTGAACGCTCCTGGCAAAACCTTACTTGGGTTTTTACCTGAAAGGGCTCTCAACAGCCTAACAGACATGAAGAAATTTGGTATGGCTGCTTTGGACTGCTCTTCGGCTGCCTCCAAAAAATGGGGTAATTTGATGACAGTTTATGACAGTCTCAAAAAACTTGTGGTTCACGTCCATCTATCCAACATCAACAAACACAAAGAATATTCAGCCCCAAATCAAGGCATTTTGCCAATTGAAAGCTTTCTAAAAAAGCTAAAGTCCAATGACTACAGTGGAGCAATTTCCATTCGTATACGGCCCACAGAGCTTTCTGCAGGAGATGATGAGAAGGTGTTACAACGATTGAAAAAAATTAAGGCATTTGTAGATGAATTTTATAAATAACTCATACTACAAACCTTCCTACTTTTGTGAAAGGATGATAATCTTCTAGAAGTGGTTAGTGATCAGAGGTGAGCGAGTAAGTCACGCCATTCACAGACCCCCTATCCCCTGCCTTAAATGAGCACGAGGGATTCAAACAAAAAAATAATTGACTTTTGAATGTGTAACGCGTAGTATTCGTAAGCTATTTAATGAATTCGACATGCTAAGTAAAGGAAATAAACGAAAACGCGCTAGACGCCATGGATTTTTATCTCGTATGAAGACAAAAGGTGGTAGCAAAGTCATCAAAAGACGCCGTAGTAAGGGTCGTGTGAGCTTGAGTGCTTAATTTTTGGGCATGTTGAACAAAAAAAATCGTATTTCTAATGAGCGCTTAATCATTAAGTTGGCCAGAAAAGGTGAAGCTAAAAAGACAAAGAACTTTGTCTTTAAGCGCTTCCCCTCGCATTTGCCAGACTCAAAATTTGCTGTCAGCGTTTCAAAGAAAAATGTTGCCAAAGCGGTTAAAAGGAATAAACTCAAGCGACAAATTTATGACAGCCTCCGTCGCAAGTTAAATCAGATTCCTAGTCCGATTGTCTGCCTGATCATATTAAAAAAGGGTGGGCCAGAGAAAATTGAATACAATGAGATCGATAACCAAGTAAACCAGTTCATTAACGCTTTAAAATAAATGTCAAAATTAACTCGCTTCGCTTTCTTTGCCCTTGCATTCCTACTCATCCTCACCTTCCTTCAGCCAGATCAGAATCCACAGAGCACAGATGATGTGATCATTGAGATTGATACAGAGATTCCGATTGGAAAGGCGGTGCTTTTAACGGTGACAAACAATAGTGGCCAAACACTTGAAATACCTAATCCTTGCCCTACAAACCCCTTAAGAATTGAACAGTCTGTCAATGGTGAGTGGGTCGAAAAAGAAGCCAGTTCAAGCCTCGTAAGCTGTGAGGAAGAGGAGGCAATTCGCTTATCGCCTGAAGAAACGCAGCAAATCAGCTATGCAGCTTGGAACTCTGAGCTATTTAACGAAATGGGGCGTTATAAAATCATTTTGAACACCGAGATTAATGGTGAAGCTAAGGAGTACACTCGAGAAATTGACATTGTGAACCGTGGCATTTTCCGTTGGATTGGGCAGGAGGCCTTCTATAAACCCATCCTCAATACCCTTGTCACCTTCATTGCGATTGTACCTGGCAACAGCCTGGGCTTAGCCATCATTCTACTCACTTTGATCATTAAATTGATCTTATTGGTCCCCAGTCAAAAGGGCATGAAGGCTCAGAGGCAGATGCAAAAAATCCAGCCTCAACTGGATGCATTGAAAAAAAAGTATCAAAAAGACCCTCAAAAACTGACGGCTGAGACCATGAAAATCTGGAAGAAGCACAAGGTTAGCCCTATGAGTAGCTGCCTCCCCCTATTGATCCAAATGCCCATCATCTTTGCTTTGTTCTATGTTGTTAAAGATGGAGTGGCTGCCATTAATCCCCAATTGCTTTACAGCAGCTTGGCTGATTTTGACCCCAGCACGATCAACCCTCATTTCCTTGGCTTGAATTTAACTGAAGCCAACTGGACTGTGTTGCCTATTATAATTGGAGGCTTGCAATTCATTCAATTGAAACTGAGCATGGGACGCACGCTTAAGAAGCAAAAAGACAGTGGTGAGAAGAACCCTATGCAAAACATTAGCAAAGCTATGATGTACTTTATGCCCTTGCTTCTGGCTTTCTTTACGGCTACCTTCCCAGCCGGCGTGGCCATGTACTGGGGGACCAACACTCTATTTAGTATTGGGCAGCAATGGGTGGTGAATCGATCCAAGTGATTCGGAAATCATTTGCGCACCAGTTTGTTTCGCGGTAGACTTTGTATGCTCAATCGGGTGAAGTTGATTTGATGTGAGTTTGGGCATTCAATCTTGAATTTTTAATTAAGCACCATGGAACTTGTTATCAAAGAAACACTGGAAAAAATACTTGAAGTCATGAGAATTGAGTTCTCGGGGGTGACGGTGGAAAAAGAGGGGGAAGATAATTACTATGTTTCAATTGAAACATCCAACTCAAACTTGCTGATTGGATGGCATGGAGAGACTATTTCTGCCATTCAACATGTTTTAAAGTGTCTGATGTGGAAAAAGCAAGCGGGTGGTAAAACTCAGGTGATTGTTGATGTGGATGGTTATAAGCGAAGACAAGAAGAGACTGTGATTCGTTTGGCTGAACGAAAAGCTGAATAAGAGCGACAAGCAGGATTAAAATCGACTTCTAGTCAGATCATTTGTAAAAGCCAAAAAGAAACTGGCATTAGATTTAGTACATGTTTGGCTTTTACTTGAGCAA
>JAUHXI010000195.1 GCA_030426875.1 bacterium | reverse complement strand
ATGTGGGTTGTTCGATGCCTGTAGGGTTGATTGTGAAGGGGGCAGTTGTACAGCCAATATAAAAGAATAATAATTTTTTAAATTTAAAGTAAAAAATGAAACCTTCAGAATCAAGCTCAAGAAGAACAGATCAAGTTGATGAAAGTCGAGGCGAAATGACAATTATACAAAGAATTACCGCATGTCTTCCAGTTATACTTGCATCTGTTATTGTCTATGTAACATGTCCAGAGCAGGGGGTTGGTTCAGACAGGGGCAAGAGAGAGCGAAATGAGATCAAGGCCTGTTTGTATCCTGATCTCTGGGAAAAAAGGTGGAAAAACTCTATGCAAAATCATTAAAATATGAACACTTGGAACAATTTACAAGAGATGAAAGTATAGGAGACCAATATAGAAAATTTGATCAAATGATAAGTGGTCTATATGGAGAATACAAAATGGGAGGGGTTCATGAATGAAAGGAGTACGAATCCAATCACTAAGCGTAAATACTTCACCCACAGAAGGCTACGTAGTGCCTACAGATCAATTAAGACGAACTTACCTTGGCTATTCACATGTAAGTCATATCCTCATCTTAAAATACCGAATACAACCAATAGTTGCGATGGCTCATTCGCCCACTGGAAAGCAAGACTTACCGTTCATAGAGGCATGCCAAAACATAGAAGACGGAAGATGATGAATTATCTTTTAGAAAACTCTTGAAAAACCACCCCAGTTTTGTCCTTTAAGCCTCTTCTATTAAGAAGGCAGTGAGAGAAAAAAGACCAAATCTTAGAGGTTTAGCCTAGTACTCTCAATTCCTTTCAAAAAATTCGGTGAAGGCTATTTTCTAACCTTTAAATCCCCCGAAACGCCGCCTCCAAATCACTCGGCCCAATCCCAGCCTCATCATAAAGCTGGCTAGCGGTCCCCGAAAGTTGATAAGACCTCACCCCCATGTTGTTGATCACCACCGAAAGCCCCTCTTGCGCCACCACCGAATTCACTTGGGACGCCAGGCCATTGTGAGGGTTGTGGTCCTCAATCGTGATCAATTTGCCCGTTTTTTCAAGCGACGGAAGGAGTGTGTCTAAATCAATCGACTTCATCGAACTCACCGCAATCACCTCCATTGATTTCTCTCCCTTCATCTTATCTGCCACATTCACCGCCATATTCACCATGCTCCCCCCAGCCACCACTGTTACATCGCTACCAGAGCGGAGGAGGTCAGCTTTGCCGTATTCGAATTTGTAATTTTCATCGTAAAACGGCGTGCCATCTTCTTTTAGGATCACCTCAAATTTATGACGTCCCATCCGCACATAAAAGTTGCCGTAATGCGAGGCAATGTAACGGATGATGTGATCGGTTTGATTGGCATCGCTAGGTTCTAAAACGTGGGTGTTAAACATTCCGACAAACGAGCCCATGTCATCAATCGCTTGGTGGGTCGGACCATCCTCACCCACAGACAAGCCGCAATGCGTGGCTACCATTTTAACATTGGCATGGTTGATGTCGTTCACCCGGGCTTGGTCTTTGGCGCGGCTGCTCATGAAGGCCCCAAAGGTGGATGTGAACGGGATGTAGTCTTTAAAGCTCATTCCTCCCGCCAAACTGACCATGTGTTGCTCGGCAATCCCCACCTCAATATGACGTTCCGGAAACTCCTTGCCCATGACCACGGTCTTCACCGAACCACCCAAATCGGCCGTGCTGGCGATCACATTGTCATTCAATTGTGCCAGGTCCAAAAGTGCGTTTCCATACGCTGAACGACAGTCCGACTTCGTTCCAGCTGCTAAGATATGTGGCTTTCCAGTTTTCACACCTGACATTTCACTCAAATTCTCCGTTGCTCCAGGCTCTGGTGGCTGCCAGGTGACGAGTGATTGAAAATCAACAATCGCTTTTTTCTCTTGTTCGGAGAGCTTCAATGGTCCAGCCAATTCTTTCTCAGCTTGTTCTACAGAGGGGGCAATGCCATGCCAGGTGGCTTTATCCGCCAGGCCATCGGGTTCCATAAAACTCACCCCTTTACCCATCACTGTATTTCCAATCAAAATAACCGGTTGCTCCGATTGATAGGCTTCACCAAGTGCCTCCCACATGGCTCCAAAATCATGTCCATCGACTTCAATCACTTTCCATCCCGCTGATTCCCAGGTTGCTTTCGGGTTGATGGGCATCACCTTCGCCAAACTGTCCGAGAGCTGAACCCGGTTATAGTCCATGAACAAAATATAATTGTTCAATTTGTATTTATTGGCAAAATGCATCATCTCGTAGACCTGCCCCTCATCGCTCTCTCCATCCCCTAAAATACCAAATACTTTACGCCCCGTTTGCTTCATTTTTTCGGCCACGGCAAAGCCACTCGCGACCGAAACACCGACGCCTAGGGGTCCCGTTCCAAAGGTCACGCCTCGCACATGCCTTGTGATGTGCCCTTCATAAATTTCTCCAATCTTCCGAAACCCTTTTACCGCATCTTCAATCGGAAGGTAGCCCATGTGGCC
>JAUHXI010000021.1 GCA_030426875.1 bacterium | reverse complement strand
CCCCAATTTTATCATAAACAATCCCAGTGACTGAAGCCTTATGACTAATGTCATCACCCAGCTCTTTAAGAGCACCTCTTGTGTCTTTATCAACGGGCTCCCCTCCGATGGTTTCGGGTCTTTTGGCCATTTAAATGATTGAATAAACGTTATTGATCATCACTTCCACTGGAATCAGTAGAAGCTCCTCCTCCCTCATCTGATCCTCCGTAAGGCTCACCCTTACCTTCGGCAGCTTCATCTGTTGGAGCTGAATCAACTGCGTCTGGACCACCCTCACCTTGAATCCCAACACCCACAGGGTCAACTTCACTCCCGGTTAAACGAGCCAAAACCTCATTGAGACCAGTTAGTCCAACAGCGTTTTCACTTCCCAGCTTTGTTAGCCGAGCATCACCATCTTCTCCCCCTGCCTCTGTAACTTTATAAAGCGTGACTTGATCTGATAGAGCTCCAGGCCTGACAACGACCTGATAGTCGTCACTACCAATGGAGCATAAAATTTTATTCCCTTCAATGCCCTGTATTTGATCAACTGCACTGAGCTTACTTCCCAAAACTTGTATAACGGCTTCTCTGGCTTTATCAGGATACCCAACATCTTTGGGAACATCGTCAGAACGGTCTGCTTTTTTATACAGATCCATCAATGCATTTGTATCTCCATAGCCATTTTTTTCAGCCAACCCCTCGGCCACTTGAAGGTAATGCTCCCCCGCTTGCTCCTGACCCTCCTCAGGTGAGATTTTCTTCTCTTTCATGTCTTTAAAGGCTCTGCTTATGTCTGCCACAAAAGAAAAATCACCACTGTCTTTATTTTTAGCATAACTGGCCAATGCATACATAATAAACCCAAACCACCCTTCATACTCTCCAAAACGCCCTCCCTTTTTACCTTCTTTTTCAAAATTACCTGTTAAGATTTCGTTTAATACTTGAGCGTTGGTCACTAGGTCGAGCCGCTCTTTTAATTGCTCCCCAATGTCCCTGTTAGGATCTAAGGGCTCATCCAACATGGCGCTTGTTACATCAGCCTCATTCAACTCAGATATAACCTTCCAGTCTTCCCCCATTTTGATCATGCCTTTTCCATCCACTTGTTTTATTTCATGCGTTTTAGATAAAATCCTCATTCCATCCACTCCGTATTTTTCAAACAGCTCTTTAGGCAATTCATTTTGCAATGAAGCCATCTCTTTCCCGTCCGCTTCTTTTATTTCTGAAACACCGAGTGTTTGGGCTAATGCCTTGCCAATTTCATCATGATTTTCGGGTGTGAACTCTGTTTGCCCTGGCTTCAAATCTAGCTGATTCATCAACCCTGCCAGCTGCTCATTGCTTTCGATAGCCTTTTGAAGGTCCTGGGGAGTGATACTGGCAACCTTCCCATCTTCAAAATTTGGATCATTGAGCTTCATGATTTGCACCTTGGTTTTGGCTCCCATACCATTGATGATTTCACCGGCAATTTTCATCTTCTCTGGATCCAGGACTTCTTTGCCTTCTTCATTTCCTTTTTCTTGGCCTTTTTCTTCATACCATTTCAGCTGACTTTGCAATCCAGGAACCGGCGAAATACCACTAACACCTG
The DNA here is from genome assembly GCA_030426875.1 of bacterium. Lineage (GTDB taxonomy): Bacteria > Patescibacteriota > Gracilibacteria > UM-FILTER-43-11 > UM-FILTER-43-11 > JAUHWS01. The sequence continues at coordinate 11,032 of JAUHXI010000021.1, read as the reverse complement.
GAACGGTTGCATTTGGAGCAAGTGCCTGAACCATTCCTCCGACTCTTTCTTCATGGTCTAGGGCTTCCTTTTCGCCAGCGAACCTTGTTGCATCAGGCTGCTGAATTGCCACTCCTTTTTCCGCCGCTCTCGCAGCTTCAAGTTCTTCTACAGTTGGTATTTTTTCTTCAGGAATAGGCTCATCAGGAATGTCATCCACAGGAGTAGCAGCTGCTTCACCACCACCTCCCACTTCAAAAACCAACCGATTGAACTCAAAGTTTCTGAATTTTTCTTTTTTAATGAACATTTTTTTTATTGCGTGAATTTATTATTCTGTAAAAACTGGCGCTTCAGTTTTCATCATACTTTCTGTAAAAAGATCCTTGGAATTTAATTTTTTTATAAAATCATCAATCGATCCATCGCAACGTCTCGACGTACCAAAGCTCTCTTCTGTAACAATCTCACCACCACTTCTCTCAATCACCTTACCCAATACATCGTCTTGAACCAGGACTAAATTAAATTGATTACCAGCTCCTCTTACAGGTTCTAATTTATATGATTTATTAATTTTATTTTTTTGTTCAGCCCTGCTACCATCGTCTATTTTAATATCCATTTCAAAAAACACACTAACAACTACGTCATCAATTATTCTTTTCTTGATTGATATATCAGCCACCTCCCCCTCAATTTTTTGATTTAAATAAGCCTTAACCGCTTCTTTTTGCTCATCGGGAGTCAGACCTGCAATGTCTGAAAATAAATCAATGCCTGGCTTAATGGAATTCATTAGTTCAGTCAAATTAAGTTCTTCTCCCCTTGCATTCAATCGATCCAAACACACCTTTACATTGGGTGAGATAACATCAACCCTTTCAGACAAGCCCTGAGCATCAGCTGTAATCTTGGCCCTATCAGCCTCGGAAAGGGCTGCCTCAGCAGCTTCCACTGCCTCAATCTTATCTGCAGAAACATCAGCGGAATCATTCAAATGACCTTCAGTCTTAGGTGGAGCTGATGTAGCATCTTCAGCTGGTGAGCCAACTTCAAAAACCAACCGATTGAATTCAAAGTTTCTGAATTTTTCTTTTTTAATGAACATGATTGTATTAAGTATTGAAGGTTAAACGTTTAAAGTCTTATTCAAGAGTTAGATATTTTCTATACATCAATTGAACCTGTAGATTCGATGATTGATTTCAAATCATCAAAATCAGAATATGCCATTTCTCCACCATCTCCTGCAAGTCCAACATATTGTTCGGTTACTTCAAAATCATTATCATTGGCAAAATGGAGAACAGCTGGTTTTTGGATTCCATCAGCGCTGGCGGATGCAGGGGTCACACGCTCTAAGCCACCAGCAATAGATTCAAATTTTGCTTTTAAATGAGCCAAAATAGCTGGTTTTTCAGCTTCATCTTGCCAATTAGCCAGTTCGTAAATTGTTTTTCCTTCTAATATTTCAGGGTTAAAATCAGCCACTTCTGTAGCTTGATCATCTGCATCACTCTTAGGGGCTTCTTCTTTTTTCTTTTTCTTAACTGCACCCGTAAACTTATCGATATAAGGAATAGCCCATCCCATGCCAAAAGCAATTAATTTCATTTTGAAAGGAGATTCTTTCATACTCTCAATACGTTCATCCACATCATGGGCAAAATTTTCTGGATTGAGAATTTCAGCAAGCATACTTTCGGCTTCTCCCTCGAGGTCTGCTACCACTCCTGCCTCTCGATCTGCCCTGATTTTTTCGACTTTTTGCTCACCGGCTTTTTTAATCCCATCGATGATTTCTTTGATTTGCTCTTCGTTGTAGCCCAATTCTTTCAAATCTTCTGGCAATCCCCCCACATAACGATCGACTACCTTCATAAGATTCATGGAATCCTTCAATTCATTTCGCTCTTCTTTAGACTTTTCTAAAGCATGGTCCATTTCAGGATTTTTCTTTTTGAGAGCATTAAGCCAATTTTCTGCTTTTTCTACAATCTCTGGTTTTTTTATTTCAGGTGAGCCATCCATAATTATTGATTAGAATTAATTTTACTCAAAATATCTTCTTTCACTTCGTCCAAAGTTCGCATGATCTTCTCCTTTTCATCCGGCCTCAAAATATAAATCCCCCGCTCCGCCGCATGACAGCGGTAACTAAAAGCCTCAATCAGCTTCAAATACTCCTCCTGCTCCTCACGATCCATCAAAAATAAGGAAAGAATATACTTCGCCTTCAACTCTTTGGACAAATACTGATTGTCATTGATCAGCGTGATGATTTTAGATTCAATGTTGGTCATTTTTTGTTTTATTATGCGCTCCCCCTTTAACAAAGGGGGCTAGGGGGATTTTATAATCAATTTTAAGGGGCTTAGAATTCATCGGAGATGCGATGAATCGGCGTCTGTAGGATCGATTTTTTTATTCAATTGTTCAGTCCTCCCCCTTCGGGGGAGTCAGATGGGGCCTGGGCCAAAAATTTCCTTCAAATCTTCATTCAATTGATCCACCGCCGCAGGCGCCTCCACCGTTTCGTGATGATGCGTGCTTTTCTTATTGATCAGCAAGCCTTTTTCCCCCAATTCCTTGAGTTTTTTAGCCCGCTTAGGATCATATTTCCTCCGTCGTACCGGTGGTGCAAAATCGCCTTGGCCCATTGTTTATTATTATTTATTCAAGATTCAAAATTCCTATTGAATTGGTATTTGATATCGCAAGCCCCTCTTTAGGCAAGGAGGGGTTGGGGTGTTCATGAGCAGAGGACGGAGTGATTCCAACTTCTATTTCCCTTTATCAAAGGGGGCTAGGGGGATTTTAAATCGGCTTATCAAAGGAGTAAGAGAGATTTTAAATCAGCCCAAAATGAGCAAAGAATCAGATAATATAAACATCTCCATACTCCCCTTCAAACTTTGCCTTCATCTGGAACACGTTCTCAACCATGTTCTGAATTTGAAAGGTTGCCGATTGATCCAGCTTCCACAAACTCTCAATGTGCCGAATCATACTCATCAAATTAACAGCCGTTAAACTCGCCTTTTCTTGCTGTTCCTCAGACAATTGATCATAAACAGCTCGGTTATAAAGCGTCTCAGGGTCATGTGGATCCAACTCACCGGATTCAATTTTATGAATCAAAGCTTTTAAAAAATCTTCATGACCTGCATTAAAACCAGTATCGTCCTTGATAGCCGCATTCAAACTAGCCTGCGCCTGCTCATCCACAATATGATCCTCGTATTTTTCAATGACTTCTTGTTGCATGTATAAAGGTTAAATCTAATCATTTTAGCACAAAAACAGCCAAAAATCAAGCCTATAGCACTTAAAATCCAGGAAAGACGGGATCATGGTCTGCTAAAAATGGTTTTTCTAACAGCCAATAGCTAATAGCTCCTCAATCGTTGTGGTTATAAAAGGAGGCTTGAAGGGTGCGTGAAGTGAGCTAGAAAGTAGGCAAAGCATCAATCGCCCCCCCTCTGTTCAAAAAAAGTTTATAAATACGGGCTTGAAATCAAAAAATGGCTTATTTTAGCTGTTTTTTTACTATTGCTTTTCATGGAAAAAGAATGATAATTAAGCCAATTTAATTCCTAATTTTTTAATGCTATGGCAGCTAAAAAACCAGCTCAAAAAGCGGTCAAAAAACCCGCCAAAAAGGCAGCGCCTAAAAAGAAAAAGTAACGCAACCCGATATCTATTTTAAATTCAAAAAATGTTTGAAAATTGTAGTTGCGGGCAAGACTGCCCCCCTTGTGATGAATGCGAAAGTCCCATATGTGAATGTAGTTGTTATGACGATGACTACAGCGACAATGAAGACGAAACGCAATAAAAAAAATCCCCGCTCCTAAAAAAGCGGGGATTTTTTTAATCATTCAAAGGCCCTAAAAATGCTACAATCAAAGCATGACCTCATCCATCTCAAAACACAACGTTCGGCTACTCAAATGGTTCAACTTCCTTTCAGATTTTCGACCCTATGCAGCCATCGCCATCATCTACTTCAAGCAAGTGACCGGCTCCTACGCCCTTGGACTCAGTATCTATTCAATCATTGCCATTTCAACCTCCATTTTTGAAGTACCCACTGGCATTTTATCGGATAAACTAGGACGAAAAAATACCATCGTCACTGGTGCCTTCACCATGCTACTGGGGATCATTTTTTATGCCTTTTGGCAATCTTACTTGGGGCTGGCTATTGGAGCCATTTTAGAAGGCATTTCAATGTCCTTCTTTAGTGGAAATAACGAAGCCCTACTCTACGACAGCCTAAAATCAGAACAAAAAGAAGATAAATACGCTGAATTTTTAGGGAAAACCAGCGCCATGTTTCAGCTTGGCTTGGCCATTTCTGTTTTTTTTGGGGGCTTTATTGCCGAATGGTCACTTCAATACGTGTTCATCATTTCCATCATCCCCCAACTCATTGCCCTAATGGTCTCCTACTTTTTTATCGAACCCAAAAAACATTACAAAAAAATTGAAACCAATATTTTTAGCCATCTAAAAGGAGCCATGCACGGGTTTATCAAAAACTGGAAACTCAGAGATTTAAGCCTTTCTTCCATCATCAGCCGAGGCATCGGCGAAACCTTACACAAATTTGTTCCTGCTTTTTTTGCCGTCCTTTGGCCCACCTGGGCCCTGGGAATTCCCAGAACCTTAACCTACTTTTTTGGCTTCTTAAGCTTCCATTTTTCCGGAAAAGTCATCAAACGATTCGGAGCCATAAAAACCATGCTCAACTGCTCCATATTCAACCGCATCACTAGCTTCATTGCCTACGGAATCCCCACCCTCATCTCCCCCATCCTGGTGGCCATCCCCTCCTTAACCTTTGGCTTGTTTATGGTCAGCGAAAGCAGCCTGATGCAAAAAGAATTCAACGACGAGCAGCGCGCCACCATGGGCTCCCTCAACAGCTTATTTGGGAACATTTTCTTCGCCATATTCGCTTTCTTCTTCGGCATGGTAGCCGATGGATTTGGCCCAGGAAAAACCCTATTGATCGGCGAAATCTTGATGATCATTATCATCCCAATTTATTGGAAATTGTTCAAGGCAGAAAAAAAGCATTAGGATGTTACCCACAATAAATTTTCACAAAAATCCTAATATCATTCTAAATCCTATAAATAAACGTTGATTTCCTGGACATTTTAGGGTTTGGGGAGAAACGAGTGGGTAAAATGATGAATAAAGGAATTAATATTGAATCCGCGTCGTGTTCTCCCCAGCCGTTTTTGCTTCGTTTTTGCGGTCAAAAAATGAAGAAAAGAGAAAGCAAACAAAAAAAGAGGTGAAATGGAGGGGTGGGGTATTACAGTGGGGGTTGAGGTTGAAGTGAAGAAGGTTTCAAATTAAAAAAGGGGTGAGCCAGATTTTTCATTTAAATGATCTTCTGCCCCCTTTACACTCCTCACTTTTTTAATTTTTGACAAACTCAAACAACTAAGCTAACCTATACCCCAGGATAAGGTAAAAAAATATGAAGAAGCAATTCAAGTCAAAAACCATCACACAGCTCAAAAAAGCCCAAGGCATGTTGAAGAAAGTCATTTCAATGGTCGAAGAGGATCAGTATTGCATGGATTTACTTCAACAAAACTTGGCCACCATTGGTCTTTTAAAAGGAGCCAACAAAATGATTTTAGAAAATCATCTGAACGCCTGTTTTAAAACCGGCATGAAATCAGCCAATTCTAAAAGGCAACAAGTCCTGATCAAAGAGCTCCTCCACGTGATCAATAAAGCCTAAAATCATGAAGCACAGCTACTCCATCACCGGCATGACCTGCCAGAGTTGTGCAGAAAAAATTGAAACAGTCCTGAGTCAGCTGGAAGAAGTCAGCGAAGTAAAAGTCAGCCTTGAGGAAAAAACCGCCCAACTCACCGTGAATCAACATGTGGGACTAGAAAAGTTGAATGAAGTTTTAAAACCACTAGGAAAGTATGAGTTAGGAATGGTTCAGGAGATGAATCATGCCGCAGAATTGCCAGAGAAATCGCTCAAAACCTATTGGCCTCTTGCTTTAATCATAACTTATATTTTATTTGGAGCCATCCACCTCTCCTGGGTCCGCGGTACATATGTGGCAAGCAGTCTGATGGCTGATTTTATGGGCCTCTTCTTTTTAGCCTTTGGCTTCTTTAAATTATTGGACTTAAAAGGCTTTGCTCAAAGTTACCGGGGTTATGACTTGCCCACCAAAGCCTGGCCCACTTGGGGCTACCTTTATCCCTTTGTAGAAGTGAGCTTGGGCCTCCTTTATCTGTACCGACTCTGGCCAGTCTGGACCAATATTGCTACTATTCTTGTCATGGGCGTGAGTGTCATCGGCGTCATTCAAACGGTCGCTCAAAAAAGAAAGATCAAGTGCGTTTGCTTAGGAACCGGTTTCAATCTACCCATGAGCACCGTAACGATTATTGAAGATGGCGTCATGATTTTAATGGCAGGATGGATGCTTTTTAGATCAGTCACTTTATAAACTAGGCAATTTAATTAAAAATTATCACATTATCCTGATGAAAAAACACTACTTATCAAAATTTCTAATCCTATTGATCGGATTGATTTTAGGAGCCAGTGCATTCTTTTTTATACTGAAAAATCAGATTGCAAATTCCCACAACCTTGATTTTCACGAACATGCTGACTTCGCACTGTTTATTGATGGTGAGAGATTTGACTTTTCAGAATTTCGATACATGAGCGTTGAACCATGCACAGTCCCCGAAATCAGCCTCGTTCCCACCGCCCGTGCCCATGGCAGTGAATTTGACGAAACGGAATTGGATGAAGCCGTTCACCTGCACAACAATGAAGGAGGTACCATCCACGTCCATCGACCTGGTGTGACTTACGAAGATTTTTTTGCGTCACTCCAAATGGAATTTCACGACGAGGCTTTTGAAGATGCCGATGGAAATTTATATGAAGTGAATGCAGAGAAAGAATTTCGTTTCATTGTGAATGGTGAGGAGGTCGATACCCTTGCATCAACAGAAGTTCGAGATTTAGACCGGGTATTGATCAGCTATGGGGATAAAAATCGACCCATGGCAACGCTCATGCAAGAGTATGGCAGCATCACGAACAATGCCTGCATCAATTCCGAATCCTGCTCTCACCGAGAGCCTGCTACTCCTGAAAGCTGCAGTCAGGAGCCCACCCCCAAATTATTGGAAATGCTAGGGCTCTAATGTAGAGAGGTTGAACAGGCTCATAAAATAACCATTCGTGAAAACTCAACTCCCCAACACCAACGCCTCATCAAAACGAATCTGCTCCACAAATTCAGGCATATGCGACACCATGATGATCGCCCCTTCAAAATCATCCAACGCCTTAGCAATCACCGGCAAATGGCGAAAATTGATGTGATTCGTCGGTTCATCCAAAATCAACAAACCTGGTTTTTGGAGTAAAAAACGAGCGTAACACAGCAGCCCCTTCTGCCCCTCCGAAAGAAGACCCACTGGTTGTTGAATCATGTTTTTAGGCAATAAAAACCGTCCCACCGCCTCATAAACCTCTTGATCACGCGTGGTCTCCATCACCTCAACAAGCGAATCATACATCGTCTGTTCAAAATCCAAACCTCCAAAATCCTGCTGATAGTAGCCCACCTTCACCCCCGGTGTCAGACGAGCCCCTTCCGCCTCGCCCATAGCCAACTGCCTTAAAAAAGTACTCTTCCCTATCCCATTCGGCCCGGAAATCAAGAGTCGACTTTGACGATAAAGCTTCAACTCATAAGGCTTATGTTGCATCGCACCGTTTTTAAAAAACCCCACCTTGTCAATTTCTAAAACAGGATCCGACCAGTCCTGAGCAACGAGCTTAAATGGAGGAAGGGTTTTATCATCCCGCTTGACCTCAACCATATCTTCCTCATCTTGGGCCACCTCTTCTCTCATCTTGCTCGCCAAACGGCGCATTTTACCCCCCTTGTTGGAAAAGAAATTCACCTTATCCTTCCGGTCTTGAATGTTTTTTTTCAACTGAGCATTCTTACGCTCCTCTCGCTGAATTTGAGATGAAATTTGCTTGATGACATCAAAGTAATCCCCCACATACTGCTCAATTTTTTGGGTGTGAACATCCACATTCAATACCCCCTCAGTAAAACTATTCAAAAAATCAGCATCATGCGAAATCACAATCACCGTTTTAGGATACATGATCAAAAAACCAGTCAAATGGTCAATCCCATCCTGGTCCAAATTGTTAGTGGGTTCATCCAAAAGCAAAAGATCCGGCTCCTGAATCAAAGCATGAGCCAAAAGCAATCGAGCTAGTTGACCGCCAGAAAACGTGCTCATTTTTTGATCCAAGGGTGCATTAAAATCCACCACGTCCAAAACATCTGCAATCAACTTATCCAAATGGTGAGGCACGTCAGTAAAAGCCGTTGCAAAATACTCACGCATGCTGTGATTCAAAAACGCCTTCGGCAAAACCTGAAGGCCGATTCCTACAGTCGCCCCTTTTTGAATATGAATGGTTCCCCTAGTGGGTTTCAAAATCATGTCTGCCGTCAACTCACCCGGAGCCTCAACGGCCCCCACAAGTAATTTGAACAAGGTGCTTTTACCAGCCCCATTCTGACCCATGATCGTTATTTTAGAATCCTGACGAACCGAAAAGCTCGCCTCATCTAAGATAGGCTTTTTTTCATTATAGGCAAAGGAAACTTCATCAAAACGGACTATGACATTACCGTGAGACATGAGGGAGATTTTAAGGGGATAAAGCTCAATGAGTTTAGCATAAAATGTGGAACAAGCGGTAGTTGGTCGTAGAACCAAAGAAAGCAAATGAGAATTCAAGTTAAAAATTAGTGAATTTGATATAATTTTGATGTAAATTCACTAATTTTTGACATTTTTTAGTGAATTTGATATAATTTTGATGTCAATTCACTAATTTATGGCCATTACCGAACCCATCAAGCATCAAATACGGCGTCTTAAAGCCAAATTCGATCGCCTTAAAAAGGGTAAGTCAGGGCTTTTAAGAATAATCAATGAAGCTGAAGTCATTGAGCAAGTTTTCAATTCCAATGCGATTGAAAATTCCACTCTCAGCCTAAAGGAAACAGAACAGATCCTGCTCCAGATGGAAGTGGCCCGTAACACCTCACTTCGCGAAGTTTTTGAAGCTAAAAATTTAAGCACCGTTCTGGAATACATTCAAAAAAAAGCCACACAAAAAGTCCTCACTCCAGAGCTCATTCTCTTGCTGCATAAAATGCTCATTTCAAATATAGACGATACAATTGCTGGTCGCTTTAGGCAAAAAAATGAGTGGGTTCGAGTGGGAAATCACATCGCCCCTGCACCTGAGCATGTAGGGCGAATGATCGAAGCAATCTTCAACGATTATAATGCTAATTTAGAGGATTATTTTGTCGATAAAATCGCACGCTTTCATTTAGACCTCGAAACCATTCATCCCTTTTGTGATGGCAACGGTCGAATTGGCCGAGTTATTATCAATTATCAGCTCTTTCAATTGGACTTACCCCCCATCATCATCCGCAACAAAGAAAAACAAGCCTATTACAAAGCTTTACGAGAGTACAATCACAATAAAAACACCAAATTAATGGAGAAAATTGTTTCATTAGCAGTGATGGAAACCCTAAATAAACGAATCACCTATCTAAGAGGAGATGAAATCATAAATTTGACTGACGCTGCCAGAAAACATAAAAAAACAACCCCCTCAGTACTCAACGCAGCCAAACGCCAAAACATACCAGCCTTTCGAGAACGTGGGGTGTGGAAAATTGGAATAAGCGAAGCAATTTAAATCTTGGTCAACTGATAACGGTCTTTCACCAAAATATCATCCACAGGAGATCTAAAATGAGAAATGTATAAGGTTTGACCCTCTGCCTCTAAACGAAAAAGATGAACCCCATCTTCATAATCATGAACAGGGCGAATGTCTTCAGGTCCATAACGGTCAAAAAGCACCTCAGCATAACTGTCAGTCAAATAAGTATTGCCCATCAACTCACGGGTTACCTGCTCACCATTGACGGTGTACAAAACATTGGGGCTACTGTTGAATTTATCTTTTATTTCAATTTCAAATTCATAACAAACGGGGTCACCTGCTGACACTTGCTCGTAACACTGCTCAAATTCATAACGCCCCACAATTGAGCCTATTGCATCATGGGCATAATCCACCTGAGCACAGGAGGATAAAAGAAAAGCAGCTATGAGGAGCTGAGATGTTTTCATGGAATAGGAATTTGGATGAGTGATTATAAGGCAATGAGAATTGCAGTTTGACCCTGTACCCATTATGATAGAGAAGAAGCCAAAAAATCAATGAAATTATTCAAAAAACACTCAAAGGTCAGAAAAGTAGCCTTTTTCATTTGGATCGCCATCGTAATCGGACTACTCACCCTGTATTTTATAAATCCAGAGCTGTTCGAGATTGAGCAACTCAGAGGATTGGTTGAAGAGCACAAAATCATAGTGGTGATCATCTACTTGTTGATCCTTTCCTTCCTTGGCCTAACTTTCATCCCCTCAACCCCCTTCGCCATTGGGGGAGTCATTCTTTTTTCGGCAGGTGAGGCTTATTTTTTTAACTTGATTGGAATCTTAACCTCCTCCACCATCGTCTATTATTTCGCTCAATTCCTCCGCTTTGACAAAGCACTGAAGGCAAGGTACCCCAAAAAAATCAAGAAAGTGAGAAACGCCCTCCAAAACAAAGAGTTGCCCATCATCATTGGCTGGAGCGCCTTCCCCGTTGTGCCTACCGATTTGATCATTTATGTGAGCAGCACCTTGAATGTAAAAGTGTGGAAAGCCCTTTTGGGCGTGCTGATTGGAGAGGGAATCTTGAATGCTTTTTATATTTTCTCAGTCGATTATTTCGTCTGATATTTTAATCGAAGAAGAGCAATTCACTCTTTATTTAAAGAAATTTTTTCTACTATCCATCATTTCTTATTTTTGCGCTTAAATAAGAATTCAAAGAATATCACAACAAAAAAACCTAAAAAGA
>JAUHXI010000194.1 GCA_030426875.1 bacterium | reverse complement strand
GTGGAGCGGAGCAGACGAAAATGATGGAATTGATCCCCTTCTAAAAACAAAACCGTATCCACCAAATGGGTGAGCACTTGAGGGCCTGCCAAATTCCCCTCTTTATTAACATGGCCAATTAAAAGAATCGGGATTTTTTGACGCTTGGCCACTTGCATCAACTGCTCGGTCACGTAGCGGATTTGTGAGATTGAACCTGCTTGAGACGTGATTTCATCGCTCGCCATCACCTGAACGGAGTCTACAACTACAAACCCTGGCTTCTCGGCCTCGATGGTGGCTAAAATACTCTCCAAATCATTCACATTGATGAGTGAAATAGGATTTTTCAACTTCAAGCGGCTCGCCCGGCCTGCCACCTGAGATACCGATTCCTCGCCTGAAAAATAGAGAACCTTCTTCTTTAATTTGGCCATTTGATCACACATTTGAATGGTGAGAGTCGATTTTCCAATCCCTGGGTCACCCACCAGTAAAACAAGTGAATCTGCCATAAAACCGCCTCCTAAAACCCGATCTAATTCCTCACTTCCAGAGCCAATTCGCTTCTCTTTCAATTCTATATTAGTGACCGAGAGAGTGGATTTTAGGGGGATCGCTGCCGATCGCTTTAGCTCAGTCTTTCCAATATTAATGACGTCCTCAACGAGCGTATTCCATTCCTTACAACTGCCACATTGCCCTGACCAGCGAGGTGATTGAACCTGACAACTGGAGCAAAGATAGATTGATTTTAGTTTCATTTTTAATGGCTTAGGACTGATACTTTCTGCCTTAAATACTAGTAAACAAAAGTTTACTTGTCAACCTAAATCGATTGACTTTTAGAGAATTTTATGAAAGAATCGAGTCACACTTAATCGATGAAAATGGCTGAAGAAAAAAGGCAAACAACAGGTAGAAAATATTCAAAACTTCCAGGACCCTTCCCGTTTAATGTGGACATGAAAGAGCTTAAGGCAGCAGCTAAAAAAGCTCAGGCAGCCTTTGACGATGAAGAAAAAGAATTGAAAAAAGCTTTATTAAATAAATGGCTTGATGAACAATGCAAAAAGATCTTATGAATAAATTTCTGCTTTTAGATACAAATATACTCATTAGATCTAAACAGCACGCAAATCATGGGTTTTTTGAAGCGTTTTTTTTAGAAGCGAAAAAACTTAATACCACACTGTTTATTGATGAAGCGACTCGCTTTGAATTCATTAGAGGCTCACGCACCAAAAGTCATCGTGACGATAAGGAGACTTACCTCAAGACGCTACTCAAAAGTAAAGATGAAAAAAGAAAAATTGATGAAATGATCTTGCCACTGTCCAAAGCAATTCTAAAAAATGCAGAAGAATTGGGCAACCTCTACAGCAATAAGAACTCAAATCTCTCTCAACAAATTTCCATCACTGACTGCCTAATCGCAGCTCAATTGATGGAATATGGCAATCAGTCAATCTTAGCCACCCTAGATAATAATGACTTCCCTCTTTTCATTTTTGACCGAGTGGATATTTTTACCATCGACACTAAAAAGGAAATATTAAACATAGGCTTTTATCAATTTAATGAGCGGAAGTATAAGAGTTGTAAAACAGCCTTTAAAAAAGCAAAATAATGATCAAAAAAGCTCAAATTATCGCTCAAAACCTTGAAAAATTCTTCCAGAAGGCCGGTTTTCAAAAAGCAGTGGTCGGCTTGAGTGGTGGGGTGGATAGTGCTCTGACAGCCAAATTGGCTGTAATAGCCCTTGGCAAGGAGAACGTGACAGGAATTTTAATGCCGAATGTAGGAGTGAACTCAGATCACAGTGTTTCAGATGCAAACGCCTGGGCCAAGGAATTAGGAATTGAGCGCCATACGGTCCCTATTCAAAGTTTCCTGGAGAATTACAAGGCGTTGCCTTGGAATGAGTCTGAAGTCGCTCAGATGAACCTGCAAGCCCGGGTGCGCATGACCATTTTGTACCATTACGCCAACAGCCACGGCGCATTGGTACTTGGAACTGGGAATAGAACGGAGGAAGTGCTGGGCTACTTCACTAAATATGGTGATGGCGGAGCCGATGTCTTACCCATTGGTAATTTGTACAAAATGGAGGTGTGGGAGATGTCAAAAGCTCTGAATCTACCGGAATCCATCATCCAAAAGCCCCCTTCGGCGGAATTGCGAGAGGGGCATACGGATGAGGAGGAAATTGGGATGAGCTATGGGAAGGTGGATGAGATTTTAAGGAAATTTGAAGCGGGCGGAGTGGCCGAAACGGAGCAAGAAAAAGTGTTGTGGGATAGGATTGAAGCAAACAGGCATAAACATGTGATGCCTCCTGTCATTAAAATATTGGATGAAAATCAAGATCAACACCCACTCATCAAATGAACCCAAAACCCTCTTTAAACCGTGAGTTCTAAAGAGGGCGGTAAAGGGCAAGGAGCTGACCCTGGACCAGGAGATTTTTCACTTGAATAAATTCTAAATGAAAATTTTAACACCATTCCAAAACCCATAAAATAAGAGTTGATTTCCCGGACATTTCAGGGGA
>JAUHXI010000193.1 GCA_030426875.1 bacterium | reverse complement strand
ACCAGCATGGTTTACGAGATTCTCAACAACCCCTTCTACTATGGCCAAATGAAGTACAAGGGGAAGATCTACCAACACAAATACGACCCACTCATTTCTCGATGGCTTTTCAATAAATGCAAAGAGGTTCAGGCTAGCTGGAAGAAGAAGCCCTTCAAGTATGGAGCTAAAAAGTGGATATTCAAAGGTTTGATCACCTGTACAGAGTGCAAATACCTACTTTCTAGTTATGCCAGAAAAGGCATCAATTATGTTCGATGTCATCACTGCAAGAGTACGCATGAGAGAGAGGGTGAAATGCTGAAACAAGTAAGTGAAGTTTTTAAAAGTTTTACTGTGCCTAATCATGTCCTTGAGCAATTAACCCAGGAGATCAAAAAAAATCACAACAGAGAGCAAGAATTTTACGACAGCAATGTGAACGCCCTGAACAGCAAAATAAAGCCTATTAAAAAGCGAATGAAGACTTTATATCAGGATAGACTCGATGGCCGGATCACCGCTGCCCAGTATGATGAGATGATTATAGAAATGAAGGATCAAGAAGAAGACCTGCTGGAGCAACTCAAAGATCACTCCAAGGCCGACAAACTATTTTTGATCAGCAGCTCTTATGTGCTTGAATTAGCCAATAGAGCCTATGAATTATTTGAAAGTTCGCAAACCCACCAAAAACGTCAATTGATCAGCTATGCATTTGCGGACCTCCAGGCAAAAGCTGGAAAGCTAGTCTGGAAGCTGAAAAACCCCTTCGCAGGCATGGTGACTTGCGCGGAATCAGGTATTTGGCTCCTCGAACTGGATTCGAACCAGTGACCTACCGGTTAACAGCCGGTTGCTCTACCGCTGAGCTATCGAGGACCATAACAATTTGCCTAACGATTCTATCGAAATTAATAGCGAGGTGCAAGAGGATTTCAATCAGCCAAGAAAACTGCTACAATGAGTTCGAATAAAGCAAGATATGCAAAATGCTCTCATTCACTCTCTGTGGCGATATACATGGCTTATGGCTAACTTTTTGTAAAAGATTTTGAAACGCCCAACTATAGAATTAGAACTTTTTAAAACACAATCACCAGCACCATGCTAATTAAAACCATGAGCACCTATCTAGCAATGACGGTTACTTTTTTGGTAGTGGACCTATTGTGGCTTGGTTTGATTGCACGGCCGGTTTACAAAAAATATCTAGGCTCACTGATGCGAAAAAATGTCATCTGGTTAGCCGCCATTATTTTTTACCTGCTATTCATTGTGGGGATTTTCATTTTTGTAGTCCTGCCAGCTCATCAAAAAGCCAGTATGTCTCATGCCATTGGAATGGGAGCTTTGTTTGGATTTTTCACCTACATGACCTTTGAGCTCACTGCATTTGCAACCCTAAAAAATTGGCCACTGCCCCTTGTGTTTATTGATATCATCTGGGGTACGGTACTAACAAGCATCATTTCACTTGTTGGCTTTTGGGCGATGAGCCTTTAAGGTTAGGTTTTTCGAAGGGTGAAGAAAAGTTCCATCGCATCCCCCACTTCAATTCCTTCAGCCTTGCGTACTTTTTTATTCAAAGGAATGAACTGGCTCCCATCCCCCATTGGCATCAAGGAGGTGTTCCACATCGAATGCCCCAAAGTGACGGTGATGGCCACCAGCCCTCTGTCTGCAATGGGCTTGAACATTCTGGTATACTCAAGGGGAACCGCAATATAAACCCATGGATTTTCGAGTGGGAAAATCTTTACCACACCTTTGACTGAAAGTGATTTTTGATTCATTTAAGCTTAATTAATACGATCGAATGACCACACAACGATTCAACACATCCATATTCCTCTTTCACCGTGACCTACGACTGCATGATAACACAGGGCTTTTAGAGGCGCTAAAACAATCAAAACAAGTGCTGCCTGTTTTTATTTTAGACGAAAAACAAACTGGCGAAAAGAACCGCTACCGAAGCCAGCCTGCTTTAACCTTCATGATTCAGAGCTTAAAGGAGTTAAACGAAACCATACAAACAAAAAATAGCCAACTTTATCTGTTTTATGGAAAAACTCTCACTATCTTAGATGAACTGATCACGGGTCAAGGAATTGAAGCCATATATTCAAACCGTGACTACACCCCCTTTGCTCGCAAACGAGATGAAGCCATCAAGACATTGTCTGATCAACATAGCATTACTTTTTTAATGTACGACGATGCCCTGCTCACTTCGCCCGAATCCGTTCACAAAGACGATGCCAAACCTTACACAATTTACACCCCTTTTTTTAGACGGGCTTCACAGTTGACTGTCAGTGAGCCAAAAGACAATGAATTCAACAATTATGCATCAAAAAAAATACCTGGAGCCAGTTTGGATCATTTAAAAAAAATAGAGGTTAAAAAATCCCCTTTAAAATTAAAGGGAGGTAGAAAAGAAGGTCTGGAATTAATCAAAACAATCAAGCAACTCAAAGACTATAAAGAAACTCGAAATCTACCCTTTGATGACCATGGCACCAGCTTTCTTTCAGCCCATCACAAATTTG
>JAUHXI010000192.1 GCA_030426875.1 bacterium | reverse complement strand
AAAACGATGAAAAAGGGAAAGGCACCGGCAGATAAATCACTCGACTGAATTCCTTAGCGTTGGATTTTGGCTGGATTCTATAAAAACCCCAACGCCGCGCCATGTATGCCAACCCGTTGGGTGTAATTAAAAACCAAAAAGTATACACCTTACGAAAATGTGTATAAGACGGCAGCCCTCCTCTGTACTGATCTTTGTATCAACAAAATAAAACAGAGATGAATAAGAATAATCCATTTGGCAAAAAAGGCTGTGGGATCTGTCAGAAAAAGAAACGGGTGTTCAATGGAATTTTTAAATTAGAAACGGATAAATGGTTTTAGATATGGATATTTTAAAAGAAGCAACAGACTGGGCAAAAGCCGAACTCATTTCCACGCCATTCTTTGTTCTTTTGGGTGTGGTTTTTATTGCGGCAAGTATGGGTTTATGGCAAGTGGGTAAAACCGATCTCGCCAAAGCTTACATCATCCCCACCTTGGTGGCAGGTGTTTTATTGACGGTTATTGGGCTCGGGCTATTCTTTACCAATAAATCGAGAATTACACAGTTTGAAAAAGCTTACCAGGAAGATTCCGTGGCATTTGTCGCTTCAGAGTTGAAACGTGCCGATGCTACATTAAAGGAATATAAAAACGTAGTGTTTACGGCCATTCCGCTCATTATTGTAGCTTGTGCTTTGGTTCTATTTTTTGTGAGTACACCCATTTGGCGGGCCAGCATGATTACTACCATCGCTATGTTGGCCGTTATTTTAGTGATTGATGGCTTGGCACACGCCCGCATTGCCGAATACAACAAGCAACTTTTAGTGGCCGAACAAGAATTGAAAAAATAAAATGGAGCACTTCAAAACGCTATCAGCATATTTAGAATATTTGGAGCTTCCGCGCCCGGAGCCCCCTTGTGAGGAGAAATCTCCTGAACTCATTCATTAAAGGTCTGATTATCAATAACTCAGGAGATTTCTCCTCGAAGACTCCCTTCGACAAGCTCAGGGCAGGCTCCTTCGACAAGCTCAGGGCAAGCTGTCGAAATGACACCTCCTGGCGAAAAATGAAACTGATAGTTTATTTCGTCAGCGTTCCTTACTGTCAGATTCTATTCCAAAATTCGCTCATAATATTTTTCTTAAAACGATCTCTAAGATTATCACTTTGAAACACCTTTGAGAATCTTCCCATTATCACTAATTTGGTAAACCGTACTTCCTGATTTCTTATTAATTATTTGGCCTATTCTGTCTCCTCTTTCATCAACATTCCAAAAGTAAGTGGTGTCGTTAACTTGTATTTTAAATTCCTTAGAAATATTTAAAAATTCAGTACACTCTACTTTCTCATTTGCTCCACTTTTTGAATATAATGAAAGAGAGTCAACTTTATTACCCTGAGCATTATACGTAATAACAAAAAGGGCATGCCCATTATCAGCAATTGAATATTCAATTATTGCAACATTTTTCTTGTAATATAATAACCCAAGTGGCTTATAAGAAGCTTGAAGCTTAAACTTTTGAAACCCTAAATCAAAATAACCATTAGAAATATTTGGAACAGTACTTACTGAAGAATGCATAAATGGGAGTGGTATTTTGTCAAGCGAGGATAAATATTTTTCAAAAATGTTCACGCTGCTATTTTTTGTAGTAACGCCATTGTCGGTTTGATGAGAAATCGTCTGTTCACCTCCAGAATCTTTTTCGTTTAAAGAATTCTTTTTTGCATCATCTTGAGCAAATTTTTCACAAGAAAATAGGGGAATTATCAGAAATAATATGATTGTTAATAATAGGTCTCTGAGATTGTATTTCATAACTTTTTTTTAATTCGGTATCGTTGAAAAATTAAGAAATAATGAAAACTGCTCTTAATTAGGAATGCCGACAAAATAAATCATTAAAATTATGCAGCAATTCTGTATGACATTCCAAATAGAAATTCGGTTAAAATAAAAGCTTCACAACTTTTAAGAAAAATAGGGTGGACAGCTCCCCAGCTGCAAATTTCGACAAAAATAGACGCTGTTTTTTTCTATGAGGGGTGTAACTTGCAGCTGTAATTACTTCCCACATGAAACTCATATATCTCTCCGAAGCCAATCTCAAAGACCGCCTCAGCATCCAAAACTTCGTTTTCAACTTCAGGTTGAAAGAAAAGGCCATCCTGATCCACGCCTGCTTTGGCGGCACTGTCCAAGATACCCGCTTTGTCACCAAACGCCTTTCTTCCCTTTTGAGTGAAGCCATGGTCTACAACAATGCATTTTCTGCTGATCAGCGCAATTATTTTTACCTGGAAGGAGGGGAGATGAAAGTAAAAAAGGCCGCTTTGGAAAAACTGCTGCAAAGCATACAGCTGCTGGTCATCGGTCCCGTGATCCAAAATGAAGCGGGCGAGGCTGTCCTGGCCGATCCCATGCGGATGCTTGAAACGATTCGCGCTGCTTTTCAACCCGAGGAGTTGCTACTTTTTGTGGACAATCCCATGTCCCCCCTGGGAGCCAAAAAGGCTCATGTCGAAAGCGAAGCAGATAT
>JAUHXI010000191.1 GCA_030426875.1 bacterium | reverse complement strand
CCTAGAATACAGTGTAAACCCCATGGTCTACATTCAACAGTACCTAGACGAAACAGGATTGCCTGAAGCGAATCCTGCACCAGTACCAATCATTGAAAAAGAAAAAGATGAAGACCTAACTCCAGTAGAAATAGAAAGTGATGGCGGACCTGTACTGATTGGCATTGGTGGAGGCAGCAGCCTTGGCCAGGCCTCAGACATAGAACTAGAGCTGAGCGGAGATGAAGTGGGCTTTGTAAATAACAGCGCGTATTTAAAGGCAACGATTGATCCCAATGATTTTGGAAGCATGACTCCAAATAAAGTCATAGAGGTAAAAAGTTCCAACGGCTCAGTGTCACAGTCCAGCTTAAAAAGGGAGGATTTTAACGCCGAAGGCGAGGCCGAGATAACAGTTGTCAGCCCGCGTGTGGGAGTCGTGAGCGTCCAAGTAGGACATGCCAATCATGACATCAACTTCATTGATACGGAAAATGAAATCACTGCACTTAAAATAGAAGCAGAAAACAAAGCCTATTGGACCGGAAAGGAAAAATGGTTAGAAATCACAGCTTTGAATTCAGATGGAAACAAGACCTCAATTGTTGGCTTCACAGGGCAAATTGAAATTAAAGCCCTAGAAGGTGAAGCTGAATTCACACCGGCATTTTTGGACGACCAAGACTTTGTGAATGGTGTGGCACGAATAAAAATGACCCCCACTGGCGAAGGTGATTTAAAAATTGAAGCCGATGCCGGTGGAATCAATGGAAGCATTGAACTCAACCACGGTGCGAGCGACAGTGAATTCACCGACCTGAACTCAAGCCATCCCAATTACGTAGCCATCAACTACTTAAAAAATCAGGGTGTCCTAAGCGGCAATCCCGACGGTAGCATAGAACCCGACCAGGTACTAAAACGAGTGGAGGCCTTAAAAATGGCGATGGAATTCAGTAGCATTCAAGCCAGTTCAGACACTCAAGTGAGCTATACAGATATCAACCCAAATGCATGGTACATGCCGGCTCTAAAGGCGGCAACAGAACTACAAATCATCGAAGGGAATCCTGATGGCACTGTTGAGCCAGGTCGACAAGTTAAAACGGTCGAATTCTTAAAAATCATGCTCGAAGCCGAACAAGTCAACACACAAGTCGTGCTGACTGAAAATCCCATCCGCAATTTAAACCTAAACAGTTGGTATGCCCCTTATGCACTAAAAGCGGTCGAAATGGATTTGATCGAGCTTGAAAATAGTGAATTCAACGCCAGTGCCACTGTGACCAAGGGGGAAGCCGCTCAGATGTTGTATGAATTGGCCCATCAGTAACGATTAAAGACTAAGGACTAAGCAATAATCGCTATTCGTTACTCGTTAATCGCTTGAAGCTGGATGAGCAACCAAGATTCCCGGGGCAAGCTGACCTGTGGTCACCCACTCGATGACTCGTGGGCTGATAATAACCATGCAGACACTCACCCTAAGTACTTCTCAACCGCTCAATGTCCATCAGCCTTAAACACCACCCCAATGGTTTTGAGGATGATTTTTAGATCGAGCCACGGGGACCAGTTTTCGATGTAGAAAAAATCCAATTTCACCTCCGCTTCAAAATCTAAATTCGAACGTCCATTGATCTGAGCCAAACCCGTGATACCTGGCTTAATAGCAAATACACGCAAGTGACGCGCTTCGTACTGTTCCACCTCTTCGGGCAAGTGAGGACGCGGACCCACCACACTCATATCACCCATGAGCACGTTAAAAAGTTGAGGGAGTTCATCAATGCTGGTTTTCCGGATGAAACGGCCAAGGCGTGTCACACGTGGGTCATTTTTAATTTTAAATAAAGGCCCCTTGCGTTCATTCTTCTTCATCAACTGCGCGCGCTTGGCCTCAGCACCGTCAACCATGGAGCGAAACTTGTAGGCCTTAAAAATTTTATTCTTATACTTTCGAGCACTTTTATAAAAAACAGGTCCTCTGGAGTCTATTTTTATCAGAAGGGCAACCAGAATCCATACCGGAGTCAACAAAATGATGGCCACAAGAGAGAAGGTGAAATCAAACAGGCGCTTATAAACTCGACCCCAGCCTTGTAATCGAGTCTGTTTTAAACTGATCAAAGGGGTTCCCGCCAAAATCTCCATCTCAACATTTGCACTTTGCAAACGCAAGACCTCGGGGATGAAATAATAATGAATGTGTTTGGAGCGGCAGAATGTGAGCAAGTCTGCAGGGGTCACACCGGGCAGATTTTCATCCGCTAAAATAATCTCTTCAACATGATGTTTTTCAACAATTGATTCAAGCTCACTGATCGATCCTACAATTTTCAATTGTCCTTTTTTTCTAGAATGAACTGATTCAGCCAAAGCGCCCACCACCTGGTAGCGGTGGTCGCTTTTTAAATTGCTAAAGGAGCGATCTGCCGAAGCGTTAACGCCAATGTAAAGCAATCTAGTTTGTCCATGGCCCATGCGGTACATCACGTCTTGTAAAAAGCGGATGAAAATACGACCAAGGATAATGAAGCCAATTGAAAAAAGCCAAATGTGGGCCAGCA
>JAUHXI010000190.1 GCA_030426875.1 bacterium | reverse complement strand
CCTGTGTAAAACATTTTTTGATTTTTTTTGTCCCACCGGAGCATCACAGAGGTCATGAAGAGGCGAGAGCTGATGCGAGGTTGGAGCAAATTATTGGTGTGCACAATCAACTCCTGAGAATTAGTGACTCCGCGATAAACCATGGCAGAAACCAAGGTTTCCACCATCATCATAATCAATCCAGAGGGGACGCCATGGCCGGTCACATCTCCAATGTAAATGAAGATCTGATTGCCATCCACTGAGGTTAAAAAGTCGAAGGTGTCGCCTCCCACTTCGGCTGCGGAGCGGGTTTTAGCGACGATGTCTAAACCCGGTGTTTCGGGCATTTCTTTGGGTAAAACATCGCGCTGAATACTTGAGGCGATATCGAGCTCGGATGACATGCGTCGGCGCTCTTTGACGTCATAGGAGATTTTTTCTAAATCTTGGGTGATTTCATTGAAAAAATGTGTTAAAACTCCCACTTCATCAATAGTGGTTGGAGTCACACGCTTGTAAGTTTTTCCTGTTAAAAGATTGGTCACCTGCGTGGTCACTCTGGCAATCGGGCGAATTAGACTTAGGAAAAAGAGAGTGAAAATGAGTGAGAAAAAAATGATAAAACTGATTAAGACTATCGATAAAGATAGCTCCATCACTCCGCCGCGTGCTAAAAATCGATATATGACAATGAGTAGGGCGCTCAACAAAACAAACAAAAATAGCGCTTTTCCGATGATGCTTTTACGGATGAATTTCATTTTTTGATTTAATAGAAGGCTTAAAATTGGGCAGAATCGACATAGACCACGTGACTGAGGCCCACTAAATTCAACACACTACGGATTTCTTTACTCGTATTTTTGAGGACGATGTGGCCATCTCTGTCTTTAATTTTGTTGTACCACGAGGCTAAATGGCCAATAAAAGTGGAATTGAAATAGTGTAAATTGTGACATTCTAGCACCAAAACACCCCCCTCGGGCAGGGTGGCGAGCTGGCTGATGATCGGTTGAATTTTTTCTTCGATGTTGCCTGAGTGAATCTCTCCTTCGAGGGGAATGGTTTGAGTTGGCCCTTCTGGCATGACTGAAACTTGAGAAGTGTGTACGACTTTCTCAATCCGTTTGGCGCTGGCAGATGCCAAGTCAAATGTGGGGGGAGAGAGTGGGATTTCTTTGCTGATTTTCTTTTTAAAACCGACTGATAAACCTCCTTTTGAACTGTCTTCAAGGGTGAGCTCATCGGTCCATAACGTTGAAATGAGGGCTAAGCCGCGACCTGATTTTTTACCCAAATTATTGAGCTCTTTAGCATTGCGATCGATGGCTGATTTCAAGCCTTCAACCGAAACCTTCACTTCTCCACGTCCTTCGTCTTCGACTTTAAAGTAAGTGTTTTCCTCATCAAAAGTTAATGTAATGTGGATTTTACTCTCCATTTTTTCTGAACCGTATTTGTAAGCATTGGTAAAAAGCTCATCCAGGACTAATTTGAGTCGCTCAGCCCAGTCTTCAGAAAAGCCAATTTGTAAAAAAAATACCTTCGAGGTTTCCCGAACAAAAGAGGAAAATTCTAAATCCGCCGGCAATGTGATCTCTACAATTTGTTGTGCCACAATTATTTCATAAGTAATCCTTTTATTATAGCAAAAAAAAGCCTAAAAATCAAGCTGCAGAGGAATTCATTTTCATAAAACCTCACTTTTTAAAAATTTAAAACTAAAAATTTAAAACTAATGCAGCAGTACCCTATTTTTTTCTAACACCTCCATCGCCTTATCCACAATGTCATTCAAACCATGATTTGACTTATTCACGTACGCATCAATGGATTCAAGAGAGGACTCTTTAGTAAAATCCTGCACATCGACGTTGGTGAGCATGATCACAGGAACGTAAGCATTCAGGTCTTTACGAATTTCTTTGAGGACATAATGTCCATCATTTTTTGGGATGACCACATCTAGCAGTAC
The DNA here is from genome assembly GCA_030426875.1 of bacterium. Lineage (GTDB taxonomy): Bacteria > Patescibacteriota > Gracilibacteria > UM-FILTER-43-11 > UM-FILTER-43-11 > JAUHWS01. Next base: position 652 of record JAUHXI010000190.1, on the reverse strand, counting down.
GACATGGGGGTCTTTGTGTTTGAATTTTTGAAGGGCACCGCTTCCATCTGAAGCGGTATAAACCTTGAAACCTCGCCTCATGAATGCGGCGGAGAACACTTGGCTCATCTGTTGGTCATCTTCTACAATGAGAACCCGGATATTTTTATTCACTTTTTCACACATGTGGCCCATTTTAAATGGTATCAGAGCTGAAAATGGGGGGTTTATTATTGCTTTATATTTTAAGACTACTGTAAGGCATCAAAGAATACAATGAAATGGACTATATTTTTTATAAACAATTCAGAAATAGACCATGCATTTATTAAGAATCTGCTCACAATCCCCCTTTGAAAAAATTTGTTTAGAAAAAAGACATAATCATGGTGTATAATCCTGAGGCAGAGTAAAACGTGCGGGCGATTAGCTCAGTTGGCTAGAGCGCAGCATTGACGTTGCTGAGGTCAGAGGTTCGACTCCTCTATCGCCCACCAGTTATTAAATGGCTTTAACGAGACATTTTTTAATTTTTTGATTCCTATAATAGAACTATGCGAAGCCCTAATATTCTAAGTTTACATCTGAAAAAAGCCAACAAAGAGCAATAGAATATATCAAGGGTAGTAAAAAAACAACTACTTGAGGATTTTGCTGGAAACCATATTTATCC
>JAUHXI010000189.1 GCA_030426875.1 bacterium | reverse complement strand
GATGGAATTACACACTTGGACAAGGAAAATAAAGCCTTTAAAATAGCAAAACAAATGGTAAAAAAACCTCGAAGTAAAAAATTTAAAACCCTTTTACACTTACTGACGGCCATTGAAAAACTTAACAATGGAGAGAGTCTCCCACCTAACAGCGAACTTGCACATAGTGGATATAATCATAGAACTCTTGCATGTTCATATGTTAAATTAATGGAATATGGTTTAATAAAAGAAGTGGAGGGGGAAGTCGCTAAGAATAAATATTATGCTTCCACAGGTGAATGTGATTTAGTTACAGCTATTTTACAAGCGTTTTACCAATACGAGGAAGATCGACTCATTGAAGCAAAAAAGCTTTCTTAAATTTTCATTCGTAGACTAGATCTAGTGTGGATAAAAATGGGTCAACAAAATTTCAAGACCTTGTTTAAAATAGCACCAGAATTTTTTAAGGCCTCCTGTCATACTAGCTGGTTAAACCCACTCCTCACTTTTTGCTTCACAAAAAGTTTTTTTGTGGTAAAATCGAAAACTCATTAAGAAAAAACATGCCACGATCAACAGGTGAATTAAACATATTTGAAGGAGTTTTAGAGCCACCAGAGCCTTCCGTGAACAGTCAAATCATGGAGGTGATACTATCAATAGCAATGAATCTAGGTGATGGGCAAATGCTTCCCGAAAACAAAGCATTGTCAGACACTCTAGAATGTACAAATATAGCGCTTCGCAACGCCAGAGCCTCCCTAAGAAACAAGTATCACATCTTAAAAGGAGATCACATTGCCTCAGGTGGAGCCGATTTAGCTCAAGCTTATTTAAATGAGCGCCATACCGTTGAGGCGAGAAGGTGGCTAAAAAGAGTTTTACAACTACCCATTGAAGTAAGAGAAAAAGTTGTGGGAAAATTTAATAAAAGTTACCCAAACACAAAAGCTGCTGAAGAAAAAATAATGCTTTCCGATGACCCATCTGATGAGCGAAAACCCAAAACTCTGGGAGAAATTTTAGCCAGACCAATGAGAACCACACTTTTTGAGTTTTTGATCCACGCCTTAAAACGCATTGAAACCGAAAAAGCAGGCAAATGCATTGGGCTCTATAAATCGGAGAAAAAGAGCTTTAGTGACAAGCCATTTAAACGTGGAATTGAGCGCCTATTAAAATGTGGACTAATTGAATCAAAAAAGAAGAAGCGTAATTCGCATTATGTAACTGAAGAAGGGGCCAATAGAGCCACTCAAATCTTACAGGAGTTTTATAATCATGAAGCCGAACAGCTCATAATTGAAGTAGCTGACCTGCACGAAGTGGTTCGCGAAAGGATCAAGGGAAACCTGAATGCCGTGCTAGAAGAAGCCCAATCAATTCCAGACGAAGCACAAAAAGTCCACCCCTCAAAAGGTAGTACTTTAGTAGAATTAGCTACGGCTGCTCTTAAGAGAGATATTGAAGCAATTGAAAATAGCACCGTCCCCCCAAGCCCTATTGAAGGAGAGGAATATGGTAACTTTAAATCAGGTATCATGCTCCTTTAGTTTTTTTGCTTCAAATTTTCACAAGAAAATATTTTATGGTACAATGAAAAACCTCCTAACAAGTAATCATGACTGAAACCACTTCTGATTTATCAATTTTTGGCGACTCATTTTTGTATCCCCCGCTGCCGCAAAAATTTGCCATGCTAAGGGTACTAATTGATGCAGTGATTGTCGCTGGTGACGGCTTTGAAGTACCAAAAAACCGCCACTTGGCGAAATTTGAAGACAGGAGCTCAGTTATGGATGCAAAAATTTTTCTGAGGGATAGATCAAGTATATTGTCACCCAATTTTGAAGTCGTTGAAGGTGGAAAAAACCGTGCCATGCGAGTGCAAAATAGATGGCGGGAAATTGAAGCAGAAAGGTTTTTAGCCAGAGCAAATAAACTATCATCTGAAGCAAGGCATAAAATTTTTACCCTGTTAGATGAATCATCACTTGACACACCTCAGATAGCTTCAGTGGAATTTGAAGCAGATGAAATTTGTGAAGCACTTGCTACACGTTTGGCTGGGCCGGATAGAAAAAAATCCTTTTATCTGATTTTATATCTTTTTGAAAAAAGTATTGAATCAGATCAGCCTCGGACTACCCCCTATTATAGCGAACTGAGAGAACTTGGCTTCGGAAAAGATTTAATAACAAGTGTTTTAAAAAAACTATCTGAACTCGATATAATACATCGAGAAGGCAGGTCTTATGTTTTTACTGAAGAAGGCATCAATAAGTGTAAGGTTATTTTAGAGGCATTTTATGCATATGAAGAACGATGTTTGATGCAAGAGGTAAAAAAACTATCTACAGAAGTAATGTCTAAAATACAAGGACTTAGGCATAAGACACCAGAAGGTGAGAATTTAAATCCAAGCAGCACCCCTCCCGTTACACAAACCACTTTATTAGGAAGTGGAGGTCCAGGAATAGAGAGTGCTCTTGAAGAGGCCCGAGAAGCAGCCCTTAGCTTACCGGTTAAACCACCCGTACAACCAAATGCTAAAGATGGCATTTTTCATTCTGGAGTAATATCATTTTAATTTATACACTAAAATCCTCCATCCCCCTCACAAACCC